>JANMWU010000265.1:0-1820 GCA_031380785.1 Gemmatimonadaceae bacterium | reverse complement strand
CGGAGATGTTCGGCCTGTTCACGTACGAGTTGCGGGTCGGTCACATCAGCATCTGGTCCACCGCGCAGGGGCGCTTCGGACGACCGCTGCGGAGTACCTGTGTGCAGCATCCCGCTCCCACGCTACTGTGCACCGCCAATCGCGACAATGACGCGGTCATTGTTGAATCCACCTACGCGCAGGCGGTACTTAACGGCCGGAACATCACGGCCGATCCACCGCGCACGCAGATCTGGGCGTTGTTGTACGCACAGGTGCGTCAGGCCGACGACAACGACAATCGCAACATTCTGCTCGATGACCGCATCCTGTTTCCGCGCGAGCGCGAATTCGACTTCACGAAGTTCGGCACCGTCGCACTACCGGTTGGCGCGTTCGAGAATCGCGATGCGCCGATTCACGGGATCACGGGCTGGGGCGGTGACGAAGTGACGGCAATGCTGGCGTCACTCGGCTTGCCGTCAGATTCGTCACTGTCGGTGCTGTGTGTGGAGATGATGCCGACGCTGGCGGCGCTGCTGGATCGTGAGTTCGGCACGGCGAATGCGACCGTGTCATCGAGTCTGTTTTCGTCGGTGTTTGCTGAGCGCGCCGGCCAGTCGGCGACTGGTTCGCGCGGCAGTATCGGGGCAGATGTGCAGACGCGGCCGTTGAGCGATGGGCTGGGGCACTACCGGATTTTGCGGACATCACCGCTCACGGAGATAGTGGATATTTGTTGCACTGACTGTTGAGCGCGAGCGGTCCGTCACGTCAGGCGATGGACCGCCGCTGCCAAACGAACGGCCTTCGGCGCATCTTGCGGACCTATGCGTATGCCCGCCGCAACCGCCGTAGTGCTCACACTTCTGGCTTTCCCAGCCGCAGACGGCCAGACCGGTGCGCGCGTGCCTGATCCGACCCCTGAAACCCGCAAGCATCTCATCGCGCGACGGGCGACAGGCCGAATCGTACTTGACGGCAGTCTGGACGAAACCGATTGGCTCACGGCACCGATCGCGCGCGATTTCGCCCAGACGAAACCTGACTACGTCCCGACCTCGCGCTATCCAACAGAGGTCCGCGTGCTCTTTGACGGCGACTTCCTTTATTTCGGCGCCTTCAATCGCGACAGCGCCGGTCTGTCGACGTTACGGGTGCCCGACCTGCGTCGCGACTTTGAGCCGCCTGAATCCGACGACTTTGCGATCACTCTCGGCCCGCTCGGCGATCACCGCACGGCCTATCAGTTCCACATCAGCCCACTCGGGTCGCAGGGCGACGTGCAAGCCTTCGACGGCGGCGATGCCTTCAATTTCAACTGGGACGCCATGTGGCGGACGCGCACGACGCGCACCGACTCAGGCTGGATCGCCGAAGTCGCCATCCCGTGGAGTTCCTTGCGATACGCACGCGGCCTCTCCGCATGGGACCTGAACTTTGTGCGCAGCACGCGTCGTGCCGGACAATTCAGCGCGTGGATGCCGTATCCCCGACAGTTCTCGTCATGGCGCCTCACCTTCGCCGGCGTCCTCGATTCGATAGAGCCACCACCTCCACGCACCAATATTCGCATCCGTCCGTACGCACTCGGCGCGGCGCAGCGCGACCGGACGCCTGGTGCCAGCAACGCCACGACAGGCAACGTCGGCGGCGAGATCATCTGGGCGCCGTCCGCGAACACGCTCCTCGAAGCCACCGTCAACACCGACTTCGCGCAGGCCGACGTCGACCGACAGGTCGTAAATCTCACACGCTTCAGCGTCTTCTTCCCCGAGCGACGGCAGTTCTTCCTCGAGAATGCCGATCTGCTGAATGCCGGCGGACTGGGCGCCTCGTCA
>JANMWU010000257.1:0-5369 GCA_031380785.1 Gemmatimonadaceae bacterium | reverse complement strand
GGCGTGCCGGGGCGCGCTCTGGCCGACCCGCTCGCGGCCGTCGAAACGGCGCAGAAGGTCACGCCGCTGCGGACGCAGGTCTCGGATGCCGCGAAGCGCAAGACTGCCTGGACCAGCCTGTCCGCTTTGGTTTCGAAGCTCCAGGAGGCCGGCAACTCGCTGAAACGTGGCACCGCGTTCACAAACTTTGCCGCCAACGCATCGCCGAGTTCGCAGACCAATCGCGCGCTGCTCTCGGCGACTGCCAACGCTGGTGCCCAACCGGGTTCATATCGTGTCGAGGTTGTGGATCTCGCACGCGCAGAGAAATTGAGCGGCGCGGTTGTCGCCGATTCGTCAGTTGCACTCGGTCTGTCGGGAACGTTCGGCATCGGTGGTCAGAACGTCACCGTTGCGGCAACTGACTCGGTCGATGTCGTTCGCGACAAGATCAACGCACTCAACACCGGTGGCACGCCGACGAAGGTTTCGGCATCCGTGATCACAAGCGCAGCCGGTCAGAAGCGGCTTGTCATCTCCGCCGATGCAGCAGGCAGCACCGGCGCCGGACTTGTCGATAGTTCCGCGGGCGTTCTGCGCGATCTCGGCTTCATGGACACGCAATCACGTGCAGTGCCGTCGATGGGTCTGTCAGTGGCAGCGGCGCTCGGCGTGACCATGCCGCCGCCAAGCAGCATCAGGATCGGCAATACAACGATCAACATCGACCTGTCCGTCGATTCAATCTCGATCATTGCCGCCAAGATCCGCGCTGCCGGTGCGCAGGCCGAGGTGCAGAAGAACGTGGTGGGTGGTGTGCCGTCATATCGCCTCAGCGTCGGTGGCAGTGTCACCGCAACCGCTGATCCGAACAGCGCCAGCACGCTCGCCGCACTCGGCTTTGCCGCTGGTGCGCAAACGACCGTGCAACAGGTGGTGGCATCAGGGCTCGCGTTCCAGGATGCATCGAACGGTGTTGCCGCCGGTGACACGCGACTCACCGATCTTCGGGCGGGCGGTGTGTCACTTGGTGCAAAGGTTGGCGACACGCTGACGTTCAGCGGTTTGCGCGGCGACGGCACTGCCGTCACAACGTCATTTGTTGTCGGTGGCGCTGACACGCTGCAGACCCTGTTCTCGAAACTGAACGACAACACAACCGGCTTCGGCGCTGGCGCTCGTCCGGCACAGGCTTCCATCGATCCCGACGGCAAGCTACGCCTCAACGACACCACCGGCGGCGACTCACGGCTGCGGCTGGCGATGACGCTGTCACCGGCGGCTGGCGGCGCGCCGGCTTCACTGCTCGGCAGCTTCTCCACCGAAACTGTTGGCCGTGCGCGCGCGATGGTGAAGGGCACCGATGCGCAGGTGCGCGTTGACGGCGTGCTGATCACCCGCTCATCGAACAACATCAGTGATGCACTGCAGGGCGTGTCGCTGAATCTGCTGCAGTCCGAGCCAGGCAGTGAGATCGACCTCACAGTCACGCGCGATCTCGACAAGGCGGCGAAGAACGTCAAGGATTTTGCGACCGCCTATAACGACATCGTCACCTTCGCCGCCGGACAGCAACTGTCCGGTCAGCCGCTGCAGAGCAGTACCACGCTGCGACGCATTCTGGGCTCGTTCACGCAGTCGCTGCGCACCGAAGTGGCGACGGCCGGTGACTACAGTCGTGGAGCGCTGGTGGGCCTGACGCTGAATCGCGGCGGCACGCTGGATGTTGACGATGCGAAGCTGAGCAACGCGATGGGCGCCAATCTCTCCGGTGTGCAGGCGTTGTTCGGTTCGAGTGGTATTGGCAATGCGATGGTCGGCGCAACAGCATTCGCATCGCGCGCTGTCGATGGCACCATCACCAGCGCCATCTCGAGCATCGATGATTCGAATACGCGCCTCACCAGGCGCATCTCTGACGCACAGGAACGCGTCGACGCACGCCGGACCGCACTGATTGCGCGATTCACACAGATGGAGCTGGCGATCAGCCGGTTCCAGGCGCAAGGCAACAACCTGACGGCCGCCGTGTCCGGCTTGAGAAGCACGAGGTAGCGGCGCGTATCCGAGGCTTGGATGGCGGTGACGAACACATCCCTGGCCTTGCATACGCACCACCAGCGCACGACGCCATTGCAGCACGCTCTTCATCCCACCCGCCTCCACGCACCGTGACTTACCCCTCGCGCACCTCGCAGTACCGGGAGATGCAGGTGATGTCCGCGTCGCCCGCTCGCCTCACCGTGCTTCTGTTCGAACATCTTGAAGTCGTGCTGCGGCGCGCACAGACAGCAATTCGCAACAACCAGATCGAACTGCGTGTGGAAAATCTGGGTCGGAGTCGCGAGATCGTGAGTGAGCTGCTTGGCACGCTCGATCTCGACCGCGGTGGCGACATCGCCATCGATCTCTCGATGCTCTACGGATTTCTGCTGGCGGAACTGGTTGACGTCGGAATTCGTCGCGATTCGGTACGACTTGGCCGTCTGATCGGCATCGCCAACACACTCAGCACCGCCTTCGCACTGGCCGCGACGCAGCTCGGCGAAGCGGCCGCACCGCCACTTGCCGCCTCGGCCTGATCGGCAGCATGCGACCGGACTTCCCAGTACCCACGCAGGTCGTTCTGGACCTGCTGTCGCGAGCCGATGCGCTCGCGGCGGCAGCGTCAGGCGCCATCGAGGCCGGCGACGATGGCCAGCTGTCGGCGCTGCTCGACGAGCGCGAGACGGTGATCGACGCCGTTCGCCGCGCGTGGCTCGCCGACGGCCATCTGCCCACTGCGGAGCAGATCGCGCGGGTCACGGCGGCGACGCGGACGTCGCTCGCCCTCGGGCAGGCGGCGCGCGACACGGCCCTCGTCGCCCGCGATGAAGTGGTGGCGGCGCTGGCCGCCCTCGATGCCCGCCAGCTGGCGTCGCACGAGTACCACACCGGCACGCCGCACGGCACCATCGACGTCGTGCTCTGATTGACCGGACCGCCCTGGTCCTCCAGGGACGTCCGCAGCATTCGGATGCAGCGCGTGGCCCATCCGAATTCTGCCGGGATTCCCTCTGTATTTGTTGCTCCCGGACGCCCCGCGCGTCGTGAGACTGATGTCACAACACTCCCAGATTTCCAGCCACTTGCTCACGCCGCGCTGGACACACGCGATCGATGTGCGTGCGGAATCCCGCCGCGAAGACTCGATCCCGACGGCGGCTGTGACCTCGTCCCTCCAGGCCGCGCTGCGTGATCAGGCCGTGCCGCTGCCCCCGGTGCCGATGGCCGACATCCGGCGGCGTACGCCGAAGAGCCAGAAGCCGCAGGCGCCGGTCAAAGGCCCCTCACCGCTGCACGTGCCCCAGGAAATCGAGTCCATTCCGCAGCAGGAAGCGGAGTCGCAACTCTCCGCCGCCGTGCCGAAGACAGATTACTGAAGTTTCATCACATTGCTGCCGATACCCTCCCTGCGGAGGTAGACCACTATGCAGATCAACAGAAAAAGCGGGATCGACCCCAATACACTGGGCGCTACGCCCGGTGCGGCGGAGCGCAACGCAAAACCGCGCGTCACCGACGCTGCGGGGTCAAAGACCGAGCGTGCCAGGCAGGACTCGGTTTCGTTCAGCGATGAAGCGCGGGCGCTCTCCAGCGGTACGTCGACGAAGGCGGCTGCCAGTTCAGAACGCGTCGAAGATGTGCGACAGCGGGTGCTGATGGGTGCCTACAACACCGCCGAAATGGCCGGTGAAGTGGCAAAGCGCATCCTGCAGCGCGGCGATCTCTGATTCAGCATTCAGGCTGACGCGCACGACCCGGCGTCACACACGCCATACCAGGAACGGTCGCACGGCATCTGCCGCGCGACCGTTCTTCATTTGCGCTCAAGCGCGGCCCATATCGGACGACACTCTTACGTGAGATGGACAACAAGGCCCCGTGTGCAATTGCATGCCCGTCGCTCACACGGACCAGGCTCCGCGCACCCGATGCGCCGGGCCGCCACACGCCTCCGGCAGAGACAAGACGATGAAGTTCCTGGTTGTAGACGATTCAGTGACGATGCGGCGAATCGTTGTCAATTCGCTGCATCGCATTGGATTCACGGATTGCGTCGAGGCGAGCGACGGTGTCGAGGCGCTGGCCAGATTCGACAGCTCGATCGCCTTCGTGATCACCGACTGGAACATGCCGAACATGTCGGGCACGGAGTTGGTGCAGGCCCTTCGCCAGCGCAATGACGGCCGTTCGGTCCCGGTGCTGATGGTGACCGCGCGCAGTGTCCGCGAGGACATCATCTCGGCGCTCGAGGCGGGGGTCAACAACTACATCGTGAAACCGTTCACCCCGCAGGTGCTGAAGGAAAAGATCGAGAGCCTTATCGTCAGCCCGGCGGCGTGAGTGATGCCCAACGAACGCGCGTCAGAACTGATGTACGACACCGCCTCGACACTGCGATTGCTGGACGCCGAGCTGGGTGAGCTGGCACCGCGCAAGCCTGTGGAAACCGCTGCTGCGCAGAAGGCCGTATCTGACGGCATGGCGCTGGCGATCGCCGCGTCGGACGACAAGCTGACCGACTTACCCGCACTCTTTGTGCGCGCGATGGGCGAAGTGCATGCCATGCTGGCGTCGATCCGCAATGGCCGCGAGCAGATTCGTGCGGCAACCACCGAACGCCTGTCGCACAGCAACGAGAAGCTCGGCGAAGTATCGTCGACCACCGAAAGTGCCGCCATCGACATCATGGATGCGCTGGAACGTGCCATTGCCAACGTCGATGAGCTCGAGACCGAGGCAGTACTCACCGATTCTGCACGCGGCTACAGAATCCGCGGTGACCTGCGCGAGGAACTGTTTGCGGTGATGGGCCACATGCAGTTTCAGGACATCACGTCACAGCAGATCATGCATGTACAGTCGATGCTGGCCGACATGGAAGCTCGGCTGGCCGACATGGCGGCGCGTTTCGGCAATGACCCGGGTGCGTCAGCGACGGCACGTCCGGTTGACGCACGGCCGGCGACACGCACGCTGTCGAATCCATCGGCCTTCGATCCAAATGCATCTCTGGCTGATGCAGAAGCCCGTCAGGCACTGGCCGATTCGCTCGTCGGCCGGAGCCCGAGAGGTGTCTGAATCGCAGCCGGCTCGCGCCGCGCGCAGCCGCATGCGATGATCCCGTCGCAACTGATTCTCACCCAGGCCGGCGCGGCGATTGATGCGGCGATCACGGCGGCCTCTGACAGCGGCCGGATTCCCGCTGATGCCGATCATTCACTGCTCGGTGACTTCATTGCCGAAAGCCGGGAGTCGATTGCAGGCGCCGAATCGGCGCTGCTGTCGCTGGAAGGAAATCCGGACGATCTGGAAGCGATCAATACAGTCTTTCGCGCGTTTCACAC
>JANMWU010000247.1:0-2473 GCA_031380785.1 Gemmatimonadaceae bacterium | reverse complement strand
CGCGGCATCACGCCCACGATGGTGAAACGCTTGCCATTCCAGTTGAACGCGTGCCCGATCACCGACGACGACGCGCCGAACTGCTGCCTCCAGAACGCGTCGCTGATCACCATCACGTTCTCGGCACCGGCTGCATCGTCGCTTCCGCTGATCGTGCGACCCAGCTCCGCGTTAACACCGAGGAGCTGGAAGAACTCGCCCGTCACCCAGGTTGCACGCAGCGTCACTGGCTGCCCCGCATCGAGCATTACAACATCAACTGCGCCCTGAAACGCCACACCCGCGACCGACTCGAATGCACGCGTCCTTTCCCGTATGGCACCGAGTTCGGCGTATGTGAACGGCAGATGTTCGCGCGTTGTCGCCGGCGTGTTCCACGCCACGAGGACGTTATCCGCCTGATGCACCGGTAGCGCACGCAGCGCAATTCCGTGAAACACACTGAATGTCGCCGTCGCGGCGCCGATACCGACGGCGAGTGTACCAATCGCCACGGCCGTGAACACCGGATCGCGTCGCAGTGTGCGAAGGGCGAATTTGATGTCGAGCCATGCATCTTCCACCACCGGCAGCCGACGTGCGCCGCGAACCGTTTCGGCATACTGAGTGACACCGCCAAAGGCCGCGATGGCACGACGCCGGGCTACATCAGGCTCGTCACCGGCATGAATATTCTTCTCCGCTTCCATCTCGAGATGAAAACGAAACTCTTCCGCCAGCCGCTCATCCTCGGCACCGCGCTGAAGGAACTGCCTGAGGCGGGTCTGAAACCCGGCAATCCAGCTCATGCGGCGCACATCATGACGTTGTGCGCAGCCGCTGATCCATTGCGGCGGCGAAGCGCAGCCAGCTCTCGGTTTCGAACCCCAGTGCGAGTCGACCCTGCCGGGTGATCGTGTAGTACCGTGCGCGACGATTGTTGTCGGTGAGCTGCCAGTCGCTGGTGATGTGTCCGGCGCGTTCCAGCCGTTGCAAGGCCGGATACAGCGATCCCTGATTCACGTCGAGTGCGCGCAGCACGTCGTAATGCCACCAGGTTGGAAAAGCGAACATGGTGAAGTCGGTGTGGCCCTTCCGGTCACGCGAGATCACTTCGCCGGTCGATTTGCGACGGAAGAGTCGACGTTCGAGGAGATACTCATGCGCGCGCAGACGCGCCTCAGTCACGTCACGCTGAGCCCCGACTGAACGTTCGTATTCGAGCAGCGCATCGAGCACGTTGATGGTGATGTTGAACGACGATCGCGTCGACCCGCGCTCCGCTTCGCAGTTCCAGCCGCCGTCGCTCAGTTGTTCCGTCAGCAAGCGGTCGATGATGCCACGCACATCCTGCGCGAAGTACGCACCGGCGGCGGCCACCTGACCGTTGATGCACGGCTCGATCTCGCCTTCAAAGAAGGCGTTGGTGTCGCACTCTTCCGGGCCACATCCCTTCCACGTCACGTTCTCGCGAACGAGGGTGAGTGCGCAGCGTGCCTGATCGCTCGCCGGATCGAGCCCCATGTCTCGCAGCAGCAGCAGCACGTGCATGGTGGAGTTCCAACCGTGGTTCCAGGCGGCGCCTCCCCACCGTCCGTCAGCATCCTGTAGTGCAAGCAGCCGCGCGCCTCCACCTTCAGTGCCGACGAGTGCGCGCTCGGCCGCGACGTCGTCAGTTGATGTATCCGTGAGCTCGCGCATCACCTGCCAGCGGATGGCGGGATCGGACTGCAGCAGTTACACGATCACGGAATCCGTTGACGGCGACATCGAGCGGAGCACGTCAGGTCCGCGACGAACGCCAGAGCGTCACCGACGTATAGAGTAGTACCGCCACGACGATCCAGCGCACCGCATCGAGCGGCAACTCTTTCACGACGTACACCGCGAGCAGCACACCGGGAATTCCGCCGATCGCGAATCCGGCAGCCGCACGCCGATCGAAGCGCCCGGAGCGATAGAAACGGATCGCAGCCGCAGGCAGAATCACCGCCGCTGATGTGGCCATGATCGGGAAGACTGCCTTTTGGTTCATGCCGAGCATATATGTGACGGCCATGGTCGGCGCGTAGTTACCGATGCCGAGGCTGGTCAGCGAACCGATGACGAGGCTGGCCACAACGCCGATCACGAGCGCGATTCCGCGCAGGCCAATCGTGCCCTCGCTCAGTGAGAGACTGGTCGTCATCCGCAGCGACATGAACCCCGCTGTGACAACGAGTGCGATTGCCATGGCGCGCTGGATTTTCTGCCGCGGCCATTTTGCGACGATCCCGGCGCCGAACCACGCGCCGATGCCTCCGGCGATCACCATGCTTACGATTGTCGAAACGTCGATCAATCCGCCGAGCGCGATGATGAAGAGAACGGCTTCAAGGATCGTGGGCGTCGAGTGACCTACGTTGAGCGTGCCTGGGATGTACTCGTCGTCCATCAACCGGCCGAGCCGAAGCGCGGCGGTGGTCGTGGCGAACGAGCCCACGCCAAGCGTATC
>JANMWU010000242.1:0-6686 GCA_031380785.1 Gemmatimonadaceae bacterium | reverse complement strand
TTCGCGCTGAACGCGAATGTGGTCAGTGGAACGGCGGCGTCGTGCGACTGCCTGCCCACCGACACTACGCCGGGTGGCGGCGGTACGCGGTCCTGATGTGACGTCGCCCGCTCCAGACGCGCACGGCGCGGCGGGGCGGGTTCGTATTTTCGGCGGAGTTCTCGCCACTGATCGATCCCTCCCCGGCCTGCCTGTTGCTCGAGATTCGAGTGACGGGCAGTTCACGTTGTGGAGTCTGTGTACCGCCGACGCGCCGATCGGAACCATCGCGCACAGCGCAGGCGCTGCACTTCGCGGCCGGATGGAGTACAGCAATGGTGTCATCGTGAGCATGGCTATGCTCGGTGATTGCACAGAAGTGCTGGTCTCTGACACCGGCCGGTTCACGTTGTCAGCGGACGGCAGCAGGATTGTGCACATCGCGCCGCCGGAAGTCGATCGCGCCGCCGTCGCGCTGGACCTCATTGGCGTTGTGCTGCCGGTGGCATTGCACCGCGATGGCGCGTGGTGCGTGCACGCCAGTGCTGTCGATTCGCCGGCGGGTGTCATCGCGTTTGTCGCATCGCGAGGTACCGGAAAATCCACCCTCGCCGCGGCCTGCGCGCAGGCCGGCTGTGCACTGGTGGCGGACGACGTGGTCGTGCTGCGCGAGACGGAGACCGGGATCAGCGTCACACCAGCCGGCGTTCCGCTCCGCCTGCATGCGAGCACCGCCCGCGCGGTTGGTGTTACCGCCGACGATGCCGATGAGTGGGGCAAAGTTCGCGTCGCGGGCACGCTCGCGCACACCACGCTGTCACTCGAAGCGCTGTACGTACTGCAAGCGATCGACGCCACCGGCAGCTTGGCGCGCGCACCGCGCGACGCGCGTGCCGCCGCGCTGGCGCTGCTCGCGAACGGAAAGATCACGGCACTTCTTGGCGCCGACCCGGCCGGCGAGGCTCTCACGCGCTGCGTGGCGCTGGCGCATCGGGCGGCCGTGTACGATCTGGCTGTTCCGCGGGATCTGGCGCGTCTCGAGAGCGTGGCGCATGAACTGCTGCGCTGGCATGCGCTCGCTCCGGCCGGCGGTGCGGCGGAATGAGTACCGCACCGAGAACGGCCGCCGCTGCCGCAATTACGATGCAGGGCGTTACGAAATCGTTCCGGGCCGATCGTGCGCTCTGGCGTCGCCTGCGCGGCGCGCCAGGCACTGAGCCGCGCCCGGTGCTGGATGACGTGGGACTCTCGGTGCAGCGCGGCGAAATCTTCGGTCTCGTTGGCGCGAACGGCGCCGGCAAGACGACGCTGCTCAAGATCCTTTCCACGGTGCTGCTGCCGGATCGTGGCAGCGTGACGGTGGATGGCATCGATGTCGTCGCGCATCCGGCCGCGGTGCGGACGCGCCTCGCCGTTGTGCCCGCGGACGAGCGCGCACTGTTCTGGCGCGTGAGCGCAACCGAAAACGTCCGGCTGTTCGCGTCGCTCTACGGTTTGCGCGGTGCAGACCGCGATGACGCGGTGGAACGCGCACTCGATCTGGTCGGCCTGAGCCACGTTGGACGTCAGCTGGTCGGCAGCTTTTCCTCAGGCATGCGCCAGCGCACACTCATTGCGCGGGCCCTCGTCACCCGCCCGCCGATCCTGATTCTCGATGAGCCGACGCGCAGTCTCGACCCCGTGACCGCGCGTGAGCTGCGCCGCTTCATTCGCGACGTGCTCTGCGACCAGCTTGGCGCAACGATCGTGCTCGCTACCCACAGCACCGAGGAAGCGCTGCAACTCTGCGATCGGGCGGCGCTGCTCGTTCGCGGGCGCATCGTCGCGACTGATACGCTGTCAAACCTGCATGCCGCGGCCGGTGGCGCGCGCGTGCGCGTCCGCGTTGACGCGGCGCATGAAGCGCGTGCACGCGTGCTGCTGCACCTGCCAAAGGATGTGATTTCGGCGGCGACCGAGGGTCTGGTCACGCTGGAAGCAACACTGCCCGATGTTGCGCACGCGCCAATCGTGCTCGACGCGCTCGTGCGCGCCGGCGTGCGCGTCACGGAGTTTGCGCCGGTGCCGCTTTCGCTGGCTGCTCTGCTGGAGTCAGTTGGCGCGGCTGCTCCCATCGAGTCGTTGCGACATGCATAGGCTGCTCGCCGTCGCTCGCGCGTACTCGCTCAGCATGCTGACCTATCGCACGCGCACGCTGGTGAGCCTCATCTCCGTGCTGGTTGCAGTCATCCCTGTCTATTTCGTGGCCGGCGCGCTGCAGCCACTGGCGGCGAAAGCCATTGCGTCCGAATCGACTGAATACTTCACGTACCTGATCGTCGGTTCAGTTGCGTCGTTCGTCGTCGCCGAAGCGGTGTCCGCGATTCCATCGCTGATCAGCAGTTATATCACGTCAGGCACGCTCGAACAGCTGCTGACAACGCCGATTCGCTGGCCGTCACTGCTTGGCGGGCTGTCCGCGTATGGGTTCGGGTGGGTTGCGCTGCGTGCGCTGGTGTTGCTCATCACGGCGTGGGTGTGGGCGACGTCGACAATTGCGTGGCCGCGCATGGTGGAGTTCACGCTGATCATGGCGCTGCTCGCGGCCGCATACCTCGGTGTCGGACTGATTGCCGGCGCGCTCATGCTGTCGATCCGGTCGTCGCTCTTCATTCCACAGGCGGTGGGCACGCTCTCCGCGCTGCTCGGCACGGTGTACTTCCCGGCCGACGTGCTACCGCCAGCGTTCGTGCCGTTTGCAGCGTTGGTGCCCACCACGCCAGCGCTGCGCGCAGCGCGACAGATTCTGTTGCGCGATCAGGCGCTCTCGGTGGTGTTGCCTGACATCGCGAAGCTGCTCGCCTGGGCGGTTGCCGGTGTGCTGATTGGCGGTCTCTGTTTTCATCTGGCGCTGGTGCACGCGCGCCGGGCCGGGACGCTCACGCAATACTGATACACGATGCTCGGTCCGCTCACTCCAGCGCACGCGCGCGCATTGCTGTCGCCGTCGGCGCGCGTTCTGGTGGCGTCGGCTGACCTGGATGGCGGCGCGTGTCGCGCGGCCGGGTTGCCGTGGAGCGACGTGCACTGGCCGACGCTGATTTCACTCACGGCGTTTGAGCGTGCCGAGCCGCAGGTGTTCCGGCTGCTGCGCGCCGCACCGGTTGGCGCGGTGCCGGAAGATGTGATGCAGGTCATGCAGGGCATGTATCGCGTGGCTGTGTTTCGCGGCGACGAGCTGGCCGACGCGGCGGGAATGGCAGCCGATGCGCTGACTGCGGCGCGACTGCCGGTGCTCTGGCTTAAAGGCGCGGCGCTGGCGATGCAGCACAGAGACGGATTTTCAGTCCGCAGCATGGGCGATCTCGATGTGCTGGTGTCATCAGGCGATCTGGCTGCGGCGCGCGCCGTCTTGCGAACGGCCGGGTGGCGTGATGGCGTCGATGAGGAGTCGTATCTGGGGCATCACCACGATGCACCGATGTTCTGGCGCGGCGGAATCCGCCTGGAGCTGCACACCGACCTCTTCCCACCGGGCAATCCGTTCACGGCCGCTTCCGGGGCTGATTGGCTCGCCAAAGGCGTTTCGGTGCGCTGGAACGAGCGGACGGTGCAGGTGCTGCCGTCGGCGTGGCATGTTGTGCATGCGTCGGTGCACTGGGCCTGGAATCACGAGGGCGCGGTAGGCACATGGCAGTATCTGCATGACTTGCCTCGGCTTACGGCGGGCTGGACGGTGGCGTCAGGCGAGTGGCAGGCGGTGGCCGCGCAGGCGCGATGGCTCTCAGCCACGGTTCCGGTCGGTTGGGCATTGTGGACCAGCAGCTGTCTCGGCGATGCAGACAAGCTGGATTCGACGCTGATCGCGGCACTGCGCGGCAGACGCGGGTGGCTCAATGGTCTCGCTGAACGCGAGTGGGTGTTACGCGCCTTTCACTCGCCCGCGGCGAGCCCGTCAGTGCGCTGGTCGCGGTACTGGTGGCGGCACGCGATGTCGGGCCTTGGAGATTCGCAGCGCGAATGGCCGTGGATGGCCGGTCGCAGCGGCATTCCGGTGGCCGTATCGGCACCAGCGTCGCCTCGACGTGGGAGTGCCCGCGACGCAGTTACCAAGTGGCGCCGACACCTGTCGCGAGTGCTTGGCGGGTAGTGCGCAACGCGTGTCCAATGTGCATATCGGGCATTGACTTGAGCCCGGTCAGCACTAATTTCCGCGTTCTGTCTCGCACAACGATGGTGCTGGCGCCAAGAGGCTGCCGCGCAATCGACAAATGAGACGTCGCCACTGGCGGCGCGCCTTGGGTCCCCACGCGGTCTGCGTGTACCCGGCGGCAGCGAATGGATATCGGCCCCACCGGGGTGCCTGGATCCATTCGGTTTTTTGTTGGACTCAACTGGCCTTCCAGCCTCATCTGAGAGTTTCCGCGCATGGCTCGCTCGACACCGCTCGACTATTACCGCAACATCGGCATCATGGCGCACATCGATGCCGGTAAAACGACGACGACCGAGCGCATTCTCTACTATACGGGCAAGAGCTACAAGATCGGCGAAGTTCACGATGGCGCTGCCACGATGGACTGGATGGAGCAGGAGCAGGAGCGCGGCATCACGATCACGTCAGCGGCGACGACCTGTTTCTGGATGCGTCACGGTCAGGCGTTCGACAAGGGCGACGGACCGGAATACCGCATCAACATCATCGATACGCCGGGCCACGTGGACTTCACCGTGGAAGTGGAACGCTCGCTGCGCGTGCTTGATGGTGCCGTAACGTTGCTGGACTCGGTGGCGGGTGTCGAGCCGCAGACGGAAACCGTGTGGCGTCAGGCCGATCGTTACGGCGTGCCGCGCCTGATTTTCTCGAATAAGATGGACCGCGTTGGTGCGAACTTCGAGCGTTGCGTCGAGATGATCCGCGACCGCCTCACGAAGGCCGCCTATCCCCTGCAGTTGCCGGTTGGTTCCGGCGAACTGTTCACAGGCCACATCGACGTTATCGAGCGCAAGCAGTACGTGTTCGACGATTCGACGATGGGTAAGACGTTCGCAGTCGTTGAGCCGGCCGAGGAATACCACGAGGCGATGGAGAAAGCGCGTCACGAGGTGATCGAAGCGGTGGTGGATCAGGACGAAGCGTTGATGGAGCGGTACCTCGCCGGCGAGGAGCTCTCGGTTGACGAGATTCGCAGCTGCATCCGCAAGGCCACTATCGCCAACACGATCGTGCCTGTGCTGTGCGGTGCCAGCTTCAAGAACAAAGGTGTTCAGGCGCTGCTCGACGCTGTCATCGACTACCTGCCGGCGCCGACCGAAGTTGCTGCGATCAAGGGGCATCTGCCTGGTGAGGATGAAAAGCAGGAAGAGCGTTTTGTGACCGACGAGGCGCCGTTTGCTGCGCTCGCGTTCAAGATCGCGACCGATCCGTTCGTCGGTAAGCTGACGTTCTTCCGCGTGTACTCGGGCGTGCTCAACGCCGGCTCGTACGTGTACAACAGCACCAAGGACAAGCGCGAGCGCGTCGGTCGTCTGCTGCAGATGCACGCGAACAAGCGCGAAGAGATCGACGAAGTGCGCGCCGGTGACATTGCCGCCGCCATCGGTCTCAAGGACACGCGTACCGGTGACACGCTCTGCTTCGAAGAGAATCCGATCATTCTCGAAGCCATGAAATTCCCGAACCCCGTCATCGACGTCGCCATCGAGCCGAAGACGAAGGCTGACCAGGACAAGCTGGCGATCGCACTGCAGAAGCTGGCCGAGGAAGATCCGACGTTCCGCGTTGCGACGAATCCGGAAACCAGCCAGACGATCATCTCGGGCATGGGCGAATTGCACCTTGAAATTCTCGTCGACCGCATGCGTCGCGAGTTCAAGGTGGAAGCGAATGTCGGTCCGCCGCAGGTCGCGTATCGCGAGACGATCAAGAAGCGCGTCGACAAGGTCGAAGGAAAGTTCGTCCGTCAGTCAGGCGGCAAGGGCCAGTTCGGTCACGTTGTGATCAACGTCATGCCGGCTGAGCAGGGTCAGGGCTTCGTCTTCGAAGACAAGATCGTCGGCGGTGTGATCCCGCGTGAATACATCAAGCCGGTCGAAGCGGGTATCCGTGAAGCGCTGGAAGGCGGCATTCTCGCCGGCTACCCGATGGTGGATGTGAAGGTCGAGCTGGTCTACGGTTCGTATCACGAAGTCGACTCCAGCGAAATGGCGTTCAAGATCGCCGGCTCGATGGCGGTAAAGGATGGCGCGCGCGCGGCCGGCGCGATCATTCTCGAGCCGATCATGAAGGTCGAAGTGGTGAGCCCTGAAAATTACATGGGCGATGTGCTGGGCGATCTCAGCGCGCGCCGCGGCAAGATCGGTGGCATGACGCAGCGCGGCGAAGCGCAGGTGATCGACGCCACCGTGCCGCTGTCAGAGATGTTCGGATATTCCACGCGATTGCGCAGCATGTCGCAGGGTCGCGCGGTGTACTCGATGGAGTTCTCGCACTACGAAGAAGTGCCGAAGTCGAAGGCCGAAGAAATCATCAACAAGCACAAGCCGTAAGGCTGAACTGATTCACAAACAGGACGAGAGGAAGCTGGCATGGGCAAGGCAAAGTTCGAGCGGAACAAGCCGCATCTGAACGTGGGGACGATCGGGCATGTCGACCACGGCAAGACGACGTTGACGGCGGCGATCACGGCGATCCAGGCGAAGAAGGGGCTGGCGAGTGCGATGGCGTT
>JANMWU010000231.1:0-4132 GCA_031380785.1 Gemmatimonadaceae bacterium | reverse complement strand
CGGCGTCGTCCTCGTCTCGCTGTTACCCTTGGCGATCCGCGTGGCATCGGGCCTGAGCTGGTGCAGGCCATGCTCGATGACGACGAGATCGGCGATCACTGTGATCTGCTGGTCGTTGGACCGCGCGGCACCGAAGTTGATGTGCAGGAAACAGTGGGAACCTGGCTCCCGGGCGGCGGTGAAGCGCTGGCCGGAAAACTCGCCGGTGATGCCGTCGTCCGAGCCGTCGAGTTGGCGCAATCAGGCGCTGTGCGCGGCATCGTCACCGCGCCGCTCGACAAACATGCGCTGCTGCTTGGCGGGTACGACGCGCCGGGCCACACTGAGCTGCTCGCCGATCTGACCGGCCGCAAGACGGCCATGATGCTGGCCAGCGCTCGATTGCGCGTGGTACTCGCGACCACTCACCTGCCGTTGCGCGAGGTGCCCGACGCCCTGACGGCCGACGTGTTACGTGATGCGATCACACTCACGCGCGAGGGCCTGCGGCACTGGTACAATATCGCGGAGCCGCGGATTGCGCTCTGTGCGATGAACCCGCACGCGGGTGACGGCGGCCGGTTTGGCCGTGAGGATGCGGAATTGCTGGCGCCGATCGCGGCGGAACTCGGTGCGCTCGGTCCGTTTCCGGCCGATACAGTATTTGTGCGTGCGATTCGCGGTGAATTCGACGTCGTCATTGCGCCGTATCACGACGTTGGCATGACGGCCATCAAGGTCGCGAGCTTCGGCAGCGGCGTGAACGTCACGCTGGGGCTGCCATTTCCGCGCACTTCGCCGGACCATGGCACGGCGATCGATATTGCCGGTCAGGGTATCGCTGATCCGTCTTCCTTCCGCCACGCTGTGCTGCTTTGCGCCGGCTTCGCGAACCACGCCACATCGTAGGTCTGGTTACGCGCAATGCTCCGCAACTGCGTCAACGCAACGGCGCAACGAACATTGAAGGCTTTGTGATACAAAAAAGAGCTGAACTGCTTTGACGCGAAGGCGCAAAGAAAACGCACGGCGTTCAGGAGCGCGGCAGGCCTCACGCGCACGCGTGCCGAAATTGTGTTGGAACTGCAACTGCGAACCGCCTTTCCAAAAAAATTCGATCCGGAACGTGTCGAGGCGTCAGTCTATTCGCACGGAGCGCTTTGCGTCTTTGCGGCTTTGCGTCAAGCTGTTGATCTTCGTTGCGCCTTTGCGTTGAGGCGGTGGCGTTGAAGCCAGTTCGTTGAAACAGTTGCAGTCAACCAGTCGCTGTTTTCCGATGAGATGAACCGCGAAACGGATGTCTCAGGCGGCTGCGCGCTAAGTGACCGGAGGCGGCGCTGCGCGTCCTTGCGAGGTACACAGACTCCCTCCGTCCACACCACGGATTGGCGTTCGACCTGCGGCGTGGTCGGCGACCATCCTGTGCATACCATAAGCCGCAAATGGCATCTCTCGACAAGTTCCTGATGGCGCTGGGCACCGCGCCACCGACGACCCTTGTGCTGCACGAAGGCGCCGTTGCGGAACTGCGATTTGACGGCGGCACGCGCCCCATCACCAAGACGCCGCTCACCGCCGAACAGATTGTCGGCCTGTTGCGCGAGATTGCCCCCGCCGCCAGCCAGGCGGCCGTGATGCAGGGCGGGCCCGCGCGTTTTCCATACGAAAGCAACGGCATTCCCGTCGATTGCGCGATTCAGCGCGATGCCGACGGCCGCGTGATTGCGCGCATCATGCCCGCCAGTTCGGCCGACGCCGCGCTGCGCGAAGAAGCCGCGGTGGCCGGTGCCACGCCCGTGCTCGACAGCGGCCCGCGCCACGCGCTCGATACGCTGCTGCGCGCGCTCGCATCGGAAAAGGGCAGCGACCTGCACCTGCGCGTCGGTGAGCCGCCGATCATTCGTCGCGATGGTGAACTGGTGCGCATGAGCGGCGCTGCGCCGCTGGGCCACGAGCAACTCGAACAGATGCTGCTGCAGTCGATGCCGGAGATGAATCGCGCCGAGTTCCGGGAAAGGAACGACACCGACTTCGCCATCGATATTCCCGGCGTCGCACGCTTTCGTGGCAACGCACTGCGCGATCGATGCGGCGCGGCCGCCGTGTTCCGCCTGATTCCTTCGACAATCATCACGGCCGAGCAGCTCGGATTGTCGGAGTACGAGAAGGCGCTGTGCAACCTGAGCAAAGGCCTGGTTCTCGTCACCGGACCCACCGGCAGCGGCAAGAGCACCACCTTGTGCGGCATGATCGACCTGGTGAATCGCACCCGCACCGATCACATCATCACGATCGAAGATCCGATCGAGTTCGTGCACGCCAGCAAGAAGTGCATCATCACCCAGCGTCAGGTGGGCGTTCATACCAGGAGCTTCAAGAGCGCGCTGCGGGCGGCGTTGCGCGAAGATCCGGACGTGATTCTGGTGGGTGAGCTGCGCGACCTCGAAACGATTGAAATCGCCGTCGAGACGGCGGAAACAGGGCATCTCGTGTTCGGCACGCTGCACACCACCACGGCGCCGAGTACGGTGGATCGGCTGATCGACCAGTTCCCGTCCGATCGCCAGTCGCAGATCCGCACCATGCTCAGCGAGTCGCTGAAAGGCGTGATCTCGCAGACGCTGGTGAAGAAGAAGGGTGGCGGCCGCGCCGCCGCGCGCGAAGTGTTGCTCGCCAACACGGCGGTGTCGAACCTGATCCGCGAAGGCAAGACATTCCAGATCCCGACCGTCATGCAGACGTCGAAAAAGCTCGGCATGGTCACCATGAATGACGCATTGATCGATCTGGTGGAGAAGAATCTCGTGGACGCCAACGACGCCTGGATCAAGGCGGTGGACAAGGGCGGCTTTCAGCTGGCCCTCCAGAGCCGCGGGATTACGCTTGACCGGGTGGCCGCGTAGCGAGTTTGCGCGACGTGGCGCGATAGAGGCCCACTTGGCGCCCCGGCTAAGTTTCCGGGATGTCTATTCGTAACATTGCCATCATTGCGCACGTCGACCACGGCAAGACGACTCTGGTGGATCAGATGCTCCGCCAGGCCGGAGCGTTCCGCGAGAATCAGGTGGTCGCCGATCGTGTCATGGATTCCAATCCGCTCGAGAAAGAACGCGGCATCACTATCCTGGCCAAGAACACGTCGATCCGCTGGAAGGGCAACAAAATCAACGTCATTGATACGCCGGGCCACGCCGACTTCGGCGGTGAAGTCGAGCGCATCATGCGCATGGTGGACGGTGTGCTGCTCGTCGTCGACGCCTTCGATGGCCCGATGCCGCAGACCCGCTTCGTGCTGAACAAGGCGTTCCAGCTCGGTCGCGTGCCGATTGTCGTCATCAACAAGATCGATCGCCCCGGCGCCGATCCGATGCGCGTGCACGATGAGGTGCTGAGCCTGTTCATCGAACTCGATGCCACCGAAGCACAGCTCGATGCGCCGGTGGTGTATGCCAGCGCGCGGCAGGGCATCGCGACCATGGATCTCGATGTCGAAGGAACCGACATGAATCCGCTCTTCGATGCGATTCTCAAGTACGTGCCGATTCCGCCCAACGACGCGACCGGCCCTTTCCAGATGCTCATCTCCACCATCGACTACTCGAGCTATCTCGGTCGGATGGGCATCGGTCGCGTCGAGATGGGGAAAGTGAAAGTCGGCGATCAGGTGTCGTTGCTGCAGATGGATCCCAAGCTGCCGGTGCAGAACAGCCGCGTCACAAAACTGTTCTGCTTCGAAGGCCTCGAGCGCGTTGAAGTGCAGGAAGCGGCGGCCGGTGAAATCGTATCGGTGGCCGGTCTCGACAACGTCGAAATCGGCCTCACCATTACCGACCCCGCCTATCCTGAGCGGCTTGAAGGCATCGCCGTTGAAGAGCCCACGATCAGCGTGGATTTTCAGGTGAACACATCGAGCTTCGCCGGCAAGGAAGGGAAGTTTGTCACGTCACGGCAGGTGCGTGACCGGTTGATGAAGGAGCTCGAGCGCAACGTCGCGCTGCGGGTCGAGGAGACGGACAACACCGACACCTGGAAGGTCAGCGGACGCGGTGAGTTGCACCTCTCGATTCTGATGGAAACCATGCGCCGCGAGGGGTATGAGTTTCAGGTCTCGCGTCCCAAGGTCATTACGCGCGAAGGCGAAAACGGCGAACGT
>JANMWU010000197.1:0-1556 GCA_031380785.1 Gemmatimonadaceae bacterium | reverse complement strand
GACGGCTCGCTGTCACCAAATCACCGCATTAAATGCACTGTCACCGAATTACTTCGGCCGTTTAACGATCCCGAATCAGTTATTCGCCCACCAGAGACTTGTAGGCGTCGGCGGTCATGAGAGTTGCGCGTGCGACTTTGTCGGCGACTTTCAGCTTGATCATCCATCCGTTGCCGAATGGATCGGTATTCACCAGCGCCGGTTCGTCGTGCAGGCGCGGATTCACTTCGACGATTTCACCGGACAGCGGCGCATACAACTCACTGACCGCCTTCACCGCTTCGATGGTGCCGAATACCGCATGCTCGGAAAACTTCGCGCCGACCTTGGGCAGGTCGAGATAGACGATGTCGCCCAGTTCACCCTGTGCGTAGTCGGTGATGCCAATGGTCACGACGTCGGCATCGGCGGCGCCGGCGACGTACTCGTGATCCTTGGTGTACTGAAGGTGTGACGGGATCTGCGACACGAGCTGCTCCGAAATGACAAGTGAGAGTTTGCGCGGAGGATCTTAGACCGCGCGAACCGGCGCGGCAACCGCCGCCCAGTTGCACAAGCGCGTAAATACGATTGCCACCTGCGCCAGCAGCGACGCGCGATCAGCGATGTTGTCGATGACGATGTCGGCGCGTGGACGCTTGCACGCCGCCGGCAGCTGTGACTGCACGCGCGCCGCCGCGTCCAGGGCGTGCATTCCGCGACCACGCACCAGGCGCTCGATTCGCACGGCTGGCGGTGCGTCGACCAGAATGACGCGAGCGAACTGCCACGCCAGATGCGCTTCGAAGAGCAGCGGGATATCGCACACCACGATGGATGAGTCGTCGGCTCTTGCGCGAGCAATGGCATCGATCCGCGCGGCTTCGACGGCCGGGTGAACGATGCCCTCCAGTGCCTGACGGGCCGGCGTATTTCCGAAGACGTGCCGGCCCATCGCCGTCCGATCGAGCGCACCAGTGGGGAGCAACATTCCGGCACCGAATCTGGCCGCGATTGCCGCCAGCGCCGGGGTGCCGGGGGCGACGGCGGCGCGGGCGGCGGCATCGCTGTCGATCAGGGTGGCGCCGTGGCTCACGAGCGCATCGGCCACCGTCGACTTGCCGGACGCTATGTTGCCGGTCAGCGCGACGATCAGCACCTACTCGTCCCCGTCGTCCGAAGGTTTGGCCAGCGCCAGCGCCGTTTGCGCGGCGGCCAGCGCACTGGATGGCACCAGCAGGGTGACGCCCATCGCGGAAAAACCCTGGAAAGCCGAGCCGAACAGGCCGACCGAATCGTTGCTGCGGACGATCGCCGGAATTCCCGAGCCGTCGAGGATGGCGACGCCGATACTGGCTTCCAGCTCGCTGCCGTACTGGCGACAGGCGACCCATTCGGACCGGCGCGTGGGCGGGCCTGCGTCGAACGCCAGCTGCTGCAAGCGGGTGCGGAAGGGGCGGGGCATCGGGCGAACGTACCCCGTTCCGGCGCGGATCGCACCGGCCGGAGGTTGCCGGTTCCTGATCGGCTCGTCTGCAAGCGTTCGCCTGAACGTCACCATCCGGAGCCACGCCTTG
>JANMWU010000183.1:0-2266 GCA_031380785.1 Gemmatimonadaceae bacterium | reverse complement strand
ATTTACAGCGCACTCGCCACTTCTGCCCTGAGTTGCGTACGTGAAAGTCATTCGCGATCCGCTCTGGAACAACATCCGCCTCGATCCGCTGGCGCTGACGCTGGTGGATACGCCGGCAATGCAGCGACTGCGATACGTGCGACAGCTGGGCTACGTGTTTCTCGTCTATCCTGGCGCGACGCATTCGCGCTTCGAGCACGCGCTTGGCGCACATCACATGGCGCGGCGCACGATGGCGCTGCTGGCGGAACGCGGCGAGCTCGCACACGTCGATCGCGGCGAGCAGGATCTGACGGCGGCAGCGATGCTGCTTCACGATGTGGGACACTATCCCTTCAGTCACGCCCTGGAAGAGATCGGGGCGCTGAATCACGAGAGTGCGGCGGCGCCGCGCATCACCGGCGGTGCCGTGGCCGATGCGCTCACGACTGCCTTCGGCAGCAGCGCGCCGACGCGGGTGCTGGCCCTGATGCATGGCACTGACACGGGCCCGCTGCAGGGTCTCGTTTCGGGCCCGATAGATCTCGACAAGATCGACTATCTGAAGCGCGACGCGATGATGTGTGGCGTACCGTACGGCGAGATCGATGTGGACCGGCTGCTGGACAGTGTGGTGATCGTGGCGGATCCGGCGACGGGTCGCGCCGGCGTCGGCATCATGGAGAAGGGACTGAGTGCGCTGGAGTCGCTGCTGTTCGCCAAGTATCAGATGTACCGCAACATCTACTGGCATCACGCGGTGCGCAGCGCGACGGCGATGTACAAGCGATTGGTTGACGATGCGCTGCAGTCGGGAATGTTGTCGCAAAATGGATTGGCCGACTGGACGGACGAAGGATTGCTGCATGCACTGCTTCCCGACGCGCCGCCGCTGCTGATCGCGCTGCGCGAGCGGCGCCTCTACAAGCGTGTGGCGCAATGGTCGGCGGCCGAGCTGGGAGACGAGGCGGGCGAATGGATCGCGTCCGACCGCGCGCTGGCGGTGCAGGTCGAGGATCGTCTGGCGCTGGAGCTGGGTCTGGAGCGCGGAGAAGTCCTCCTCGACTATCCGGTAAAGACGCAGATGCTTGGCGTGGATCTGCCGGTGCTGCGTCGCTCAGGCGACGTCGAGCACCTGACGAGCAGCGGGCTGGTGGGTGCGCTCAATCTTCCGGCGCTGAGCGAACAGCTGTATCACTCCGCGCGGTGGCTGAGAGTGTTTGCGGCACGGCGCGTACCTGTGAATGTTTCGCAGTTGTGGGCCCTCGTCACCGCTGACGCGGCCACTCTCCGAGCTTTCATTGCCGATGGCCGTCCGCTTCTTACCTGATCGCCTGCCCCGCACCGTCACGCTGACGGCGCTGCTTGGCATCACACTCACCGTGGCGTCGTGCGATCGCGGTTTCAAAGTCACGCCGGCGGAACGGGTTGGCTATCTGCGGGAACTGGTGCGTGCGCGCACGGTCTCGCATGACACGCTGCCGATCGACGGCTGCTCGGTAACGCTGTTCATGCAAGGCGTACCCGCATGGCGCGACTCATTGCTGGCAGCGGAGCGCACAGCGTTCGTGGATTCCACGCCCTGCCCCGCCGAAGTCACTCCGATCCGCGGACGATTCGTGCTCACGCGCTGGTATCGCAACTGGAGCGGAGAGTACGTGATCCGCGGCGCGACATACCCGTGGGATCAGGGCTACCGATTCACTGATGGTGTGTTTGTGGGGCGCGAGGATGTGCAGGACCAGCGCGCATTCGCCGGCAATCCCGAACCACGTCGTCGTCAGCCGACGTCTGATTCACTCGCATTGATCTTTCTGCGCGGCGACTCGATTCGTCGCGCCGGAACGATCGCGGACAGCGGCGATTCCGTGCATCGCTGATCGTGCTCGGTACTCCGGCGCTGTCGTTTTTTGAGATCTACGTCTCACGCGGAGGCGCGGGGCGCGCGGAGGAGGCGCAGGCCGATTCAGCGTGCTTTTTTGTGATACCCGTGCGCCTCGGCAAGCGCGCGACCAATCCCGCGGTAGAACGCAGCGTCTTCGGCTTTCAACTCCGCTTCCAGCATGAGCGCCGTGCGCTCCAGCGCGTAGAGAATGTTGCCGAGGTAGAGTTCAGCGAGCTCGCCGGCGCGCGGCGGCAACTCGTCCGGCGCGGTCATGACAAATCAGCGCGCGGTCGCGATCTGAACCACGACAGCGGTGATGTTGTCCACGCCGCCGGCGCGATTTGCATCCCACAGCAGCGCATCGACCATCGGACCCGGTGATTTGCGCGCGGTGAGGATCTT
>JANMWU010000110.1:0-2160 GCA_031380785.1 Gemmatimonadaceae bacterium | reverse complement strand
GCGACGATGGGTGAAACAGGTGCCGATGCGGTTCTACGCCCCTCCCACACCGACACCATTGTTCCACCACCAACCACAATCAGCAGCGCCGCCGCGCGGGCAAACCGGCGCGAAATCATCGGACGCTTTGCCTCGCGACGTAGCGCCAGTTGATCGATTTCCGGTGCCACCTGAGCTTTCGGCGGCGAGGGCAATGCGGCAACGATGCGTGCAATGTCGATCACAGGCGCCGGACGCTGCGATGCGCGCACCGAGCGCAGCATCGACAGTTCGGCCGCCAGATCGGGGTCGGCCGCCACCGCGCGCTCGAGGTCCGCTGCATCGGTCGCCGTCAGGCGTCCGTGCAACAGCTCGGGCAGCAGATCCTGCAGCTCGTCCTTGGGACTGTCACGCATCGAGAAACTCCTTCACGGCCTTCATTGCATTGTGGTAGTGCACCCGCGCCGCTCCTTCAGTTGTGGATGCGACAACGGCAATTTCCTTGTATGACAATCCTTCAACCACCCGCAGTGTGAAGACTTCGCGCTGCATCGGCGACAACCGCGCCACCGCTTGCCTCACCCGCCCTTCCGATTCATCGGACACCACGCCATCGAGCACGTCCTCCGCCGACACCAGCTGGTTCCGCGCATCCTCGATCGTAACGTGATTCCATTCGCGACGTCCCGCGCGGCGCTGATCCAGCACCAGCCGTCTTGCAATCGTGAACAACCACGACCGCATCGACGATTCTCCGCGAAACGAATCGAGCGAGCCGAACGCGCGCACGAACGTGTCCTGCACGATCTCCTCCGGCGCGACGTGCACGCCGAGACTGTTCACAAACCTCGCCAGCGACGTCGCGTGCCGTTCAACCAGTGCGGTAGCGGCACGCTCATCGCCACCGTTCCAGCGGGCAATCAGCGCGCGGTCCACCTCTGCGTCGTCGCCAGCTCGGATCACTTCAGGCATGTCAGTCTGGTAGGCAGACGCGGCGCCGCTGGCGATGTTAAGGCCACTGACTCCTGAACCCTTGCTGTCCACTATTTCGCCTCCCTGACCGTGCCTGATCGCCGCCCGCTCCCCGAGCTGATCGCCCACCGCGGCATGCCGCGGCGGCACCGCGAGAACACCCTGCCGGGGTTCCTCGCCGCCATCACGGCTGGTGCGACTGGTTGGGAGCTGGACGTCCATGGGACTCTGGATGGGGTCATCGTCGTACATCACGATCCTGTCTTACCCGCTGGCGCGGCCGCGTTGGCAGGGGCCGCAATCGCCACACTGGACTGGGCAACGTGCTCTGAAGCAACGATCGGACCGGCCGGTGAGCGGATGCCGACCCTCGATGCCGTGCTCGATGCCGCAGGCTCCGCCACAACCGTCTACATCGAAGTGAAGGCTCAAGGCATTGAGGCGCTGGTGGCTGCGTGTCTGGCGCGCCATCCAGATCGGCGGGCCGCCGTCCACTGCTTTGACCACCGGATTGCCCGACGTGTCCGCGAACTGTCACCGCGCACGCCAGTCGGAATCCTGACCGACTCGTACCTTATCGATGCTCCGTACGCACTCGCGGGTGCCAGCGCGCGCGACTTCTGGCCGCATCGCGAGATGGTCGATCGGCCGCTTGTAGACGCCATTCACGCGGCGGGCGGGCGCGTGATCGTCTGGACCGTCAATGCGCCGGATGACGCTCGCCGCCTGCGCGATCTTGGCGTCGACGGCCTGTGCTCGGATGCGGTCGACGACATACGGCGGGCGTTGATGGACTGACTGACACGCGTCCGGCGGGCATGGCGGTGACGGGCGCCCGTGAGCACATTCGCCCGCGTTACCCTCGCAGTCATTCTTCCGGAGGTTGCAGCTCGTGAAACCATCCCTTGTGCTGATGTGCGCGTTGGCCGGCGCACTGCACGCGCAGACCCCTGGCGCAACACCAGCAACCGCCAAGCCGGGGCTCCCGCCAGGAACCGGCGCCGTGGCGCTGCCGAACGCCGATCCCTTCCCGAGCACGTATCACGCACCGGTTTCGAAGGCGGTGCTGATCACAAACGCCACACTGCTTACCGCCGCCGGTCCGCAGATTGATCACGGTTACATCCTGCTGCGCGATGGGAAAATTGTCAGTGTTGGCAGCGGTACGCCACCATCCGCAACCGACGCTGAAGTGGTGGACGCGAACGG
>JANMWU010000085.1:0-5232 GCA_031380785.1 Gemmatimonadaceae bacterium | reverse complement strand
GGCGACACGATGGCGCAGAAGACAACCGTGAGCGCCAGCACGCCCTGATGATGCAGGTAGAAGCCACCCAGCGTGACGTTGTAGAGTCGCTGCGCCGTGAGCCCGGTCTCCTCGCTCAGTTCGCGCAGCGCAGCCAACTCCGGTCGTTCACCCTCGTCGATCTTGCCGTGCACGATTTCCCAGGCACCGGTGCAGCGCGTTCCGACCGCGCGACGCATGAGCAGAATCTCGAGTGACGTGACGCCGAATCGCGCGATCACCAGATCCACGATGCTCACGCGTACAGGAACCGTGTCGCCACCGATCACAGAATTCTCCAGAAGTCGCGCGTCAGGTCAATCGAGAACAGCCAGCGCTTTTCACGCAGCCCGCGTGCCACATCCACCCGCAGCAGGTCGAACAAGCCGATGCCGGCCAGACCAACAGCGGGATGAAAACCCCTCGTCACTGGCAGCGTGGTGGAGGTGTTGGCGTCGGTCCATCCCAGCACTGCATAAGGCGCGATTGTGATGCTGGCCGGCACGCGGCCGTAGCGGCCGAGCGGAATCGACGGACCGGGTATTGGGTGATGCCACTCAATCCGCTGCGACACACCGATGCGCCCGCGCAGAGCGGTGTAGCCTGCACCAGGCAGCGTGGAAGGACCACCAAGCCACGTTTCGTATTGCACCGGAATGCGCGGACCGGTCACGCCGCCGGCGATCGTACGCAGCACCAGTCGATCGTGTGCGATCGGGCGTTCGATATTCAGATCGACTGTGAGACGCGGAAACGTCAACGCCGCCGCGGCCGAGCGAATGACATCCAGACTGCCGCTGAACGCGACTTCGGTGCCGAACATGCCCAGCGCTGTCGCGCGGCGCGCATACAGCGAGGCGCGATCGATGCGGTCAGTCACGATCGGGGGCGTCGGTTCGTATGCGCCAGTGGTCGGCGTTGCATGCACCGTCACCTGCGAGTGCCGTTCGATCGCGAACTCCGTGCTCAGGCGCCAGCGGCGTTCCAGCATCGGCGGAAGATCGATGCGCAGTGCAATCTGTCGCCGCTGGAATGGACTGGTCCAGTCGAAACCGAATTCCTGTGACGCGAGCGAGTTTCTCGCCACTGATCCTTCGGGAACAATTCCGATCTCGCCAAGCTGTCGCTCGGCGCGCATCGAAACGCCGGCGCCCGAGGCCTGTTCCCAGGCGAGCGTTGCAGAACCACGAACTCGTTCGTCGGCGATGCCGTATCGCGCCGAGATTCCGGCACGGACGCCGCTGCCGACACGCTGCGTGACACCGCCACCAATGGCCAATCCTTCCACTCGATTCACACGCACGAAGTCTGACAACCCTCGCGCCTGCAGTGACGTGCCGCGCGCCCGTTGCAGCGCCTGCGCGCGCACCAGCTCACGCGCCTGATCCTGCACTGCACGCACATCCCCGTCGGTCACGGTACGCACATCGGGCGGCAAACCATCGAGCAGTTCACCCTTGAACGTGAACGCCGACTGGCGGTCGGCCGGCGCCTGCACGATCTCCGGGCCGGCAAACAGACTCGCCGGCAGATTCGTGTTCACATCGTAGTCACGGATTTCCCAGCGCCCGCGGATGATGCCGCGGAATGGAAAGTCAAGCCAGGTGCCGCTGCGCCGGATTTCGATCTGCTGACGACGTGGCAGCCAGTAGCGGTCCTCGATCAGCCCATTCTCGAGAATCACCGACACATCCTCGAGCGATTTGTCCTTCAGCGCCACCCGGGTGAATGAGAACGCCATGCGCACCACCTGCGCTGTCGAGCGTTCCACGAATACTGCGCCAACCGCGCGCGGCTGGTGGTCATCCTTCGGCCGGATACTCAGCTGAAACACTTCGATCGTGCGATCAGCAAGTTTGATCACGAGCGAGTCGGCGATCCGGAAGTCGTAATCCACCATTCCTTTCGGCGACAGCGGATGCGGCACATCGAGCACTTCGTCGCCGTCACCAAGCCGGATAATGTCGGGGAAGTTGTTCTGGATGATGCCGAGGTGATCGCGATGGTAGCTGATGTCGGTCGGCAGCAGCAGCGTGTCGCGGCGACCGAGAATGCGCTGCTTGCTCTGGTCCGGCGAACGCCAGAAAATTTCCAGGCCCAGCTCATCGGCCTTGACCACCTTTGGCGGTTCGGTCAGCCCTTCCCCCGACTGGGCAAGGAACGTGACGTAGCCGCGAGCGCGGGCGCTGTAGTCCTTGAGGGTGGTATCGGCGAGTTGTGCTGATCGACGCTCCGTCGCCCGCTGCGCCAGACCGACCGCGCGTGCATCATTCCATTCTGCGGCCTGGCCGAGTACGGTGGAGGGGGGGAGTGTGATGAGAATCAGCAGTGTCGCGCTGATGCCGAAAAATACTCGTCGCATTGTCGCAATCTCTCCCCGGCCGCTCGCGCGCGGCACCCACGTCCCCCTGCCCCTGTTGCGTGTCACTGGTCACGTCCTACACCTCGTTTCGCGGCATGGCTGCGCCGGGTCGTCTGGTACCGGTCTGGCATGACTGCCTGCTGGATCTGGACACACCGGTTTCAGCCTTCGCCAAGCTGCGTCGCGGGCCGTTCGCATTCCTGCTCGAGTCAGCACCAGCCGGCAGTGAAACGTGGGCTCGCTACACTTTTCTGGGCACCGAGCCGCGCGCCGCGTGGCGGCTTCGCGACGGCACAGTGGACCGCTGGACACCCGCCGCCGGCTGGCACGGCGCAACGCCGGTCGACGACCCGTTCGCATCACTGCGCGCGGAGATCTCGCAGTATGAACCAGTCGTGGTCCCAGAGCTCGGCGATTTCTGGGCGGGTGCGGTCGGATTCTTCAGCTACGATGTGGTGCGACACATCGAGCACCTGCCGATTCACACTCCGCGCGGCACCGACACACCGGACGCACTGTTCGTCTCCACACGCACGCTGGTGGTGATGGACAATCTGAAGTCGCAGGCGCGCGTGGTGACGGCGGTGCCGATCGACAGTGACGATGAGCCAACGCTGCGCGCCGCCTATGACGCCGCCGTTCGGGATGTGCGCGAATGCATTGCGCGGTTGCAGGCACCGGCCACACTCGCGCCGTTGACACTCGACGACGCCGCACCGGTGGCCGAGGGGCGCTCCAACTTCACCCGCGAAGCGTTCAGCGCGGCGGTGGAACGCATTAAAGAGTACATCGTTGCCGGCGACTGTTTTCAGTGTCTGCTCGCGCGCCGAATCACGGTGCCACACGACTTTGACGGACTCACACTCTATCGGGCACTGCGCGCGCTGAATCCATCACCGTACATGTATCATCTCGTGCTCGACGGCATGGAGCTGGTGGGCAGCTCACCCGAAGTACTGGTACGACTGGCCGCGGGCACGGTAACGGTGCGACCGATTGCCGGTACTCGTCGTCGCGGTACCACGGCCGCCGACGATGCGCGCCTGACGGAGGAGCTGCAGAATGACGAGAAGGAGCGGGCCGAGCATGTGATGCTGGTGGATCTGGGCCGCAACGATGTTGGACGACTGGCGAAATTCGGCTCGGTGAAGGTGACCGAATTCATGACCGTCGAACGCTTTTCGCATGTGCTGCATCTGACCAGTGAAGTGATTGGCGATGTCGGAGACGACACGTCGGCACTGGACGTCGTGCGCGCGACCTTCCCTGCCGGCACGATGACCGGTGCACCGAAAGTGCGGGCGATGCAGATCATCGACGAACTGGAACCCGAGCGGCGCGGACCATACGCCGGTGCGGTGGGCTATCTCGCGGCCGGCGACCGGCGCATGGATCTGGCAATCACGATTCGTACTGCCGTCATCGCCAATGGCGAAGCGACGGTGCAGGTTGGCGCGGGTATCGTCTACGATTCGGTGCCGGCTCACGAATGGCTCGAGACCGAGAACAAGTCGCGTGCGTTGCTGACAGCGATCGGCCGGGTGCGTCCGAAATGATCAATCTTCACGACGCCGTCTCGCCGTTCGCGGGCTCGCCGATTGCGTCACCAGGCGGGTTGATCCCGGATGGCATGTATCCATCCGGGTACACGCAGAAAATTGTCCGGGACGCAATCGTGGTCTCGCACGGCAGCACGATGCGGTACTTCGATGAGATGCTGATGTCGCACCGCACGCTGTATCAGTGGGCGTCCTCGCATATCGATGCGCGCACGATGCAGGGCCGGCACGTGGCGTACGCCGTCCCGCTGCCGGGTGTCGATGCCACGGTGGTGGTGCGGCACAGCAATCACGGCGGACTGCTGGCATCAATCACGCGCGATGTGTTCCGCGAACCGCGTGCGCCAACCGAATTGCGCATCAGCTGGACGCTGCGACATGTGGGCATTCCAACTCCGCGCGTGCTTGGCTACGCGCTGTATCCCACCGTGCATGGCCAGTTCTGGCGCGCTGACGTGGTGACGCGTGAGATCACCGACGGCGCCGATCTGGCGACGGTGCTGCGCAGCGACGGCGACGAGTTCGACCTGAAGAAGTCGATCGAAGCCACGGTTGTGCTGTTGCGTCGACTGGCGCGGACGTGGGCGTATCACCCCGATCTGAACGTGAAGAATGTTCTCATCGCTCCGGACGAGGAGGGCGAGCCGATGGCGTATGTGCTCGATGTGGACACGCTGCGCTTCGCCGAGAAAAATGCGGAATGGATGAACGTCGCGCGATTGCTGCGATCCGCCCGGAAGTGGCTCAATACCGATGGCGCGTCAGGGTTCGCAACGCTCATCGAGCGCCTCGGAGGGTGAGCTGACCACCGGCACTCCTGCGGCGACGGTGCGCGCCACGCTCGATCGTGTGTGCATCGTGATGATGAGCGCGGTGGGTGATGCAGTGCACGTACTGCCGGTGCTCACGGCACTGAAGCGTCACCGGCCCGATGCACGAGTGTCCTGGATCCTGCAGCCCGGGCCAGCAACGCTGGTGCGCGGACATCCTGACATCAATGAAATCCTGTTGTTCGAGCGCAGCAATGGCTGGCGCGCATACAACGATCTGCGTCGACAGCTTCGCGAACGTCGATTCGATCTGGTACTCGCACTGCAGGTGTACCTGAAGGCCGGCATGATCACGCGCATGGTGCGTGCGCCGGTGAAGCTTGGGTTCGACATGGCGCGCGCGCGCGATCTGAACTGGGTTTTCACGAATGCACAGGTGCGGCCGCACGCGATGCAGCATGTGCAGGATCAGTACTTCGAATTTCTCGACACCATCGGCGTCCCGCACGCAGCGCCGGTCTGG
>JANMWU010000065.1:0-6438 GCA_031380785.1 Gemmatimonadaceae bacterium | reverse complement strand
TCCGGCGAGATCACCGACCAGTTGCGTCCGCCGTTCGTGGTCTTGTGCACCACCTGCGAGCCGGCGTACACGGTATTGTGATCATGCGGCGATAAATGCAGCGGGAATGTCCACACGAAGCGGTATTTCACTTCTTCTGCGGCGTGACCGATTGTTGCCTGCGGCCAGATCTCAACCTGCGTCGACATGTTGGTGCGCAGATCGTAGCGCGTCACGATGCCGCCCACTGAACCGAAGCCCGACGCGCTGGACCAGACGAGATTCGTATCCACGAGGTCCGGCTGCGCCCAGCCGGACTCACCGCCACCGACGCTCGACCACGCACCGCGCGGAATGCCGAGCACGTCGAGTCTGTTGTTCGACGGTCCCATCGTGGACGGCCCGTCCTGCCGATTGCCATACAGCCGATACGGAATGCGATTGTCGGTCGCAACGTGATAGAGCTGCGCGATCGGCAGCTGCACGCGATGCCAGGTGTGCCCGCGATTCTCCGAGATGGACACGCCACCGTCGTGGCTCACGGCCATGCGATTGGCGTTCGTCGGATCGATCCAGATGTCGTGATGGTCGCCACCGGGAATTTGCTTCGCCGGCGGATCGAGAATGGTGCGGCCGCCATCGAGCGTCTGCGCCCAGTTGGCGGTGAGGAAATACGCCTCATCCGGGTTGTCCGGCATCGCGGCCATACGGTTGTAATAGTGCGTGCGTCCCGCCACCTGCTGGTCGAAACTCACCACCTGCCAGTTGGTGCCTCCGTCGTCCGAACGCCACAGCCGCCCGCGCGTCGTTTCCTTGATATGCAGTGCCGGTACACCATCGCCCGCTTCGATCAGCGCATACACCCGATTCGAATTCGCCTTCGACATCGCAAGCCCGATCTTGCCGAGTTGTGTGGTGGGGAGACCATTGCCGGTGAGTCGTTTCCACGTCGTGCCGCCATCGCGTGACGTCCAGATGCCGCTGCCGGCGCCGCCGGACACGCGACCCCAGGTGTTGATCTGCACCTGCCACATGCCGGCGAAGAGAATGCGCGGGTTGTTCGGATCCATGATCAGCTCCGACGCGCCGGTGCTGTCGTTCACAAACAACACCCGTTCCCACGTTTTGCCCGCGTCCAGGCTGCGATAGATGCCACGCTCCTGTTGCGGCCCGTACGCATGTCCCAGCGACGCGACGTACACGATGTCGGGATTGGTCGGATGTACGATGATGCGCGCGATGCGGCCGGTGTTCTCGAGCCCCATCTTCGTCCAGTTCCGACCCGCGTCGGTTGACCGGAACACACCCCAGCCGACGGAAATATTGGAGCGGATGAACGGCTCGCCGGTGCCAGCCCAGACCACATTCGGATCCGATGGCGCAACCGCCAGCGCGCCGATCGACGACACCGATTCACCGTCGAAGATCGGCACCCACGTCACACCGCCATCACTTGTTTTCCACAGCCCACCTGACGCGGCACCGGCGTAATACGTCGTGCGATCACCGATCACTCCGGTCACTGACGTGACGCGATTGCCCTCGGGTCCAACGTGTCGCCAGTTGAGGTTCCTGAGCGCCATCGTGTCGACGGGCGCGGCGGGACTCGCACTTCCGCGCGCAGCCTGCGCGAGCACCGCGGGAGCCTGCACGAGCAGCAACAGTGCACCGAACAACGGCGCGATGGAGAGCGGGCGGCGTGATCGCATGGGCGTGGGATGGTTGCCTGAGGTGGGACCATCGGGAACGCGACGGGGGCGCAGCGTTCGTTGTCTGAAGTGAGGCAATGCTCGCGCAAAGCCACGCCCGGCGCCAGCTCCGGCGACATGTTGCTGTAACGCCGTCCGGTCCTGGCTATGCTTCTGTGCCAACGAGAAAGCTCCAGACACCTCCGATGGCGTCGAGCTGCGCGTTCGCTTTTCCCCTGCAAATCACTCTCATGTGCTGACCTCAGCGTCGAGCGCTGCCAACCGCCGCTTGTCTGTCCGCGTGATCGTCATCGCGACGGCGCTCCGACTCGTCACTGCCGGATTACTGCCGCTCGGCGTCGATGAGTCGTACGCAGTTGTGGTGTCGCGACAGTTGAGTCTCAGCTACTTCGATCATCCGCCGGCGGTGTTCTGGCTGTCACACGCCGCAGCGGCACTCGGCGGTGAAACACCATTCGCGCAGCGCTGGCCGTTTGTGCTGCTGTTCGCGCTCACATGCTGGATGCTCTTCCGGCTTACCGCGCGGCTGTTCGACGAACGCGCCGGATTGTGGGCAGTAGTAGCCGTGCAGCTGATCCCCGTGTTCAGTCTGAGCAGCGGCAGCTGGGTGCTGCCCGACGGTCCGTTGCTGTGCGGTAGTGTGGGCGCGGCGCTGGCGCTTTCATCTGCGATTCCCATCGCTGCGGACCCTCGCTCAGAAAATGTGAGCAACGCTCGATGGATGACGTGGATCGGCGTGGGCCTGGCACTTGGCGTTGCGGGCTTGTCGAAGTACCACGCCGCTTTGCTCGGTGCTGGTGTCGCGGTATTCATGGCTACCGACGCGACAGCGCGCCGCTGGATCACGAGACCGCAGCTGTGGCTGGCGATACTCATCGCGATAGTGTGCGTGATACCCGTGTTTGCATGGAATGCGCAACACAACTGGATCTCGTTCCGTTTTCAGGCGGGACGCGCGGCCGGCCACGGCAACCCGCTCACAGCACTCCTGCAAAACATCGCGGGGCAGGCGGGCTACATCCTGCCGTGGTTCTGGGTGCCGTTGGTGGTGCTTCTCGCGCGTGGTCTGCGCACCGGGCCGCGCGATCGCGCGACATGGTTCTGCTGCTGTCTTGGCGCCGGACCGATGATCGTTTTCACTCTCGCATCACTCGGTGGTCGCGCCGGCTTGCCGCACTGGCCCGCGCCGGGATTTATGCTGCTGCTACCGTTGCTTGGCGCCGCCATCGCGAACTGGGAGCAGCGTGCGCCAACGACCGCGCAGCGAGGCATGTTCGCGGCCGGCGCGGTGTATGTGGCGCTGCTCACACTGGTCGTTTCGCATGCGGCCACCGGATGGCTGGCGCGCGTGGTGCCATCGCTGCGGCGCACTGATCCGGCGTTCGAGCTGATCGAGTATCGATCGCTGCGCGACACTCTGACAGCGACGGGCCTGCTGCAGCCGTCACGTTTCATCGTCACCACCGACTGGCTGCGCGGCGCAAAGATCGGCTACGCGCTTGGGCCCGCGCGTCCGGTACTGCTGTTCAACGACGATGGTCGACACTTCCCCTTCGCGTCCGATCCCACACCGCTGATCGGAAGCAGCGGCCTGCTGCTGATGAAGGTGACACGCGGCACATCGGAGTCGGAGATGTGGCTGAGCGCCGAGCCGTTCGTGTCGCACTTCGACACCTTGTTCTTCACGCGCATGGTGCCCGTGCTGCGTGGACCCGACACGGCGCTCACCGTCGCTGTCTTTCGTGCGGTGCATCTGCGGCGCGCGTGGAGTGCGGCGCGCGGACCCTGATCAACGGGCGTTGCGGGATGGGCGCAGGTAGAGGCTGAGCGAGCCGACCGACAGCTTCGCCTTCATCTGAATCAACGTGTGGGCGCTGTCGTCGCTGAACCACACTTCGGCCTGCCCGCCTTCTCCGAAAATGCCACCAGTGCGAATGATCGGCTTCACTACGATCGTATTGAAGGTGCCGGCCGGCACGGTGACCGACTCCTTCCGCAGCACCTGAATCGTGACCGGGTTTGCGTCTGGTCGGAAATAGCGGTTGAAGGTGAGCGTCTGGCCGACTTCGAGCTTCAACGTCCGCACATAAAAGAGAAAGGACGCATCGTCGAGCGGCTGGGCGACAGTCTCGGCGCGCGGCTTGCCGCGTTCAAGCACAATCAGTTCATCGGGATAGAAATCGTAGAAGCGATGGTAGTGCTTCGACCCTTCGTTGAGCTCCTGCGTGAAACGCAGGCTGAGCAGATTGGTCGGGTCGAACCAGCTTTCCATCACGTCGTGCAGGCGATAGAACGGAATACCGCCGTTGATCTCGAAGCGCAGGCGGATCACTTCATGCCCGCGCAGCGTTTCCGGCGCTGACACGGAAAGCGATCCGCTGCCGACGCTGAGGACGCCGAATTTCAGATCGTACTCGTTATACTCGCCACTGCGGAACGGGAGAGTACCGGCAGATGACTGCGCCCCAACTGTGGCCGGCGCGAGTGCCGTGGCAAGGATGACGACTGCTGCGACCGCTCGAAGGCGCTGAGCGCCGGGCACAAGTCTGCGTCGCCGCGGGAACAGCAGAAACATCGCGCAAAGCCAGATCAGTGCGGCACTGAGTCGCGTCACGACCGTCGCCAGATTGCGCACCGCTGGCAATCCCCACGGCGTCGGCACACCACTGCTGCGCAGCACGGGGTTGAGATACAGCGTGCCGCCGGCCGCCGAAGCCACGATGCGTGCGTAATGGTCGACCGGACGCAGCGCGTATGACACATCGCGAGCGTTGGATGTGCTGAGTTGTACCAGGCCGTGATCGGTGATAATATCGATACGCTGCATGGATTGATCGAAGTGTGCCTGCACTGTATCGCCGCGCACGGTAACGCTATCAAGGTGTGGCTGTGGCGCGCTGCCTGCAGCAGCCACCACGTACATGCGTCCGCGGCGAAGGGCATCAGTGATCGCGGTCGGCGAGTTCGTCGCCGCGTTCACTTCGGTCCACACCACACCGATTTCGTTCGGCTTCGTGATGTTATGTACATCGTCATTGCCAATCGCCCACACCGGGTTCCCCGCGCTCAGCACTGCGTCCCACCAGCGTGACGCATCGCCCCAATGACTGCGCACCTCGAGCAGGTCGAATCCTGACAGCTCGGCAAGTTGCGACACTCCATACCCATCGCGCATGTATGGATGGTTGATCACCGTGAGCGACGACGAGTCATGCAGCTCCGACAGCAGGTACTGTTTCGCCTGCAATGTCTGCCACAGCGGAAAGTCGACCGCCAGCACACGTCGCGCACCGATCACCAGCTGATGTGTTTTGCGGATGCTGAATCCATGTTCGTAAATCGGCAGGAATGCGCTGTCGTCGGTGGCGCGCGTGATCTGGTGATAGTTCGAAATGCCGATGACGTTGTAGCCACGCGCCACGTAGGCAGCGCGGAGTTCATCCGGCGATTGGCTCCCGTTCGTGATGCCGGACCAGGCGCGTGAGTGCGCGTGAAAATTTGCCCGCTGCCAGAGGGGACCGATGCCATCGTACGGATTGAACAGGCTCGCGCCACGGAACGGTGCCGGTGCGTGGAACATGAACACCGGTACCACGACGTACGGCAGCAACAAGACCGAGATCACCAGAATCGCCAGCGCCCGAAGCAGCCTGACGATCATCGTGCCGATTCGTCGCGATTGTCGCGCGAACAGGCTTGGCGCATCCGTGTCGTCTACTGTTTCGTTCGCGCGCATTTACCCGTGGAGATGAGCGACGAGGTTGAACCAAGCGCCCTGGCTCACCGGTGTGGGAGGAATGTACGTGCCGGTGACAGCCTTGCGTCATGAGTGGCATATACCCGAAAATCGGATGCACGCCACCAGTCAGACACGCAGCGGTACGGATTCCCCCCTCCGGCGTCGTCGATCCGGCCGCACTGCCGGACCGCCGTGCGGTTACGGAGTGAACCTGGCCGTGACCGTCAGATCGCCGTTCTCAGGCACGGTCATCACACATGTCATTCCGCTGCACGACCCGGTAAATCCGGCGAATGTGAAGCCCGAGCTGGCGATTGGAATGAGTGTCACGGTAGAGCCGACCTGGAAGATGGCGCGGCAGATGCCGCTCTTCACGCCGTTCGCTATTGAACAGGCGAGTCCGCCGGGCGAACTCGACACCGAACCGTTGCCCGTCCCGTTAGCGAGGATGGTGATCGATCCCGGCACAGCCAGACGATAGAGCGCCTGCACCGAGCGTGATTGCGACAGCGGAACCTGGCAGGTGCCCGAACCGGTGCAGGCACCGTCCCAGTTCATGAAAACACTTCCGCTGCTCGGTGTTTGCGTGATGGCGACCGCGGTGTTGAGCGCATACGCAAACGTGCAGGTCCCGCTTGCCGCCGCGTTGCTGAGTGTGCACGTCAGGCCGGAGGGTGCGCTGCTGAGCACTCCGCCACCCTGCGAGCCGGTGGCGGCCGAGAGTGCCAGCGTTGGCGGTGCAGCGAATGTGGCGGTGATGCTGGACGTCGCGCCCGGCGTCATGTTCACCGTGCAGCTCACACCGGAACAGGCGCCGGTGTAGCCTGAGAACGACGACAGTCCGGCCGCGGTGGACGACAGCGTCACTACCGTGTTCGGCGGGAAGGTTATGGCGCAGGTGCCGCCTGTCGCGCCGGCGGTGATGTTGCAATTGATGCCGGCCGGTATGCTCGTGACCGTACCATTTCCGGTTCCGCCGCCGGTGATCGTCACGCCCTGCGTCTGAAACAC
>JANMWU010000034.1:0-4850 GCA_031380785.1 Gemmatimonadaceae bacterium | reverse complement strand
CAGCGTGGACGCCGGACCATCGATGCTCGACACGTCGGGCGTGTGGGCACCCGCGACGTACGGCGGCAGCTTCGTGCTCGAGCCATGCCCCGGTGCCGGCGGCTTCGCGGCATCGGTGACGGCGGTCGCGCGCTTCATCGGGAGCCACGCGGCGTGGGACATCGGTCCGAGGGCGCCGGCCACGCGATACGGTGACTTTCACGGCACCGCCACGATCGCACAGAGCCGAGGGAGCGGACTGGATGTGGCGATTGCGTTCAACTATTGGGTGCCGGACGACGCCAAGAATCAATTGCTGGATCGCATCGGACCGCTGCTCGATGCGGCGATGATCTGAGGCGTGTTGCGTGCACGCTCAGATACAAAGATGCCGTGACACACACACACCGGTTGCTCGCCGACGCCGGGTGGAACGCCGAGGCGGTGGAACGCCGAGGCCGACGGGTTGATCGCCGCTCCGCAGGTCACAGTGCTCACTGGTGACGAAGTGCACCCGTCGTCCACACAGCTCATTCGGCGACCTGACGCCGACCGAGTTTGCACACCGCCCTCAGGATCACGTGACCGCAACAGAACGCTGATTTTCTCGTTTCGACCTGTTCGCAAACGGGGGGATGTCACCGCGCACATCGCGCTCCCGGGCGTCCGCCCGGCGAGTTCGCCTCCGTCGACTGTCGCGGCGGGCCACCGATCCTTGCGCAACGGCCGCCCGAGCAGCAGACTCAGCAATGGATTCTGCGCACAACGAGACGGAAACAAGCCTCGCTCGTGCGCCTCGGCGGACGCCGCTCGTCCCCGTCAGCCTCCGCCACATGACTCGGCAGACTTTTCTCCACCGTTGGCTGGCGGTTGCCGTGCTTCTGGCCACCGCGATTTCATGCGGCGGCGACGCGCCAACGGATGCTACAACGACAATCCGACGCGTCGTTGTCACAAGCCCAAAGCCAGCGTTCGTGATCGGGAAGCGTTTGACATTGGTAGCCGTGGCATACGATGCACAAGGCGCGGTCATCGCAACGCCCTTCGAATGGGGCTCGACCAGTACGTCGATCGTTTCCGTCACACCCGCAGGTGTTGTAGAAGCGGTCGGCAACGGCTCCGCAGTAATCACGGCGATGGCGAATGGTGTCACCGGTGCCGTTCCTATTTTCACGCGGCCGGCAGGCGTGGCATCAGCAACGATCACAGCGCCCGCGGCACCGATGGACGTCGGCGACACATTCCAGAGCGTCCTTGTCGCGCGTGACTTTGACGATGACGCGATCGTGCCGACTCCGGCGATGTTTCTCTGGTCCAGCACCGACACGTCGGCGGTGAGCGTATCCTCGACGGGATTGCTCAGCGCGCGTAAGCCGGGATTCTCCATGATACGCGCCGGGCAGCTCGGGTTGCCGCAGACGGCAGCAATTGTCAACGTCAATGTCAGAACGCCGATTCCAGCATCAATTGTTGTGACGCTTGCCACCGGCGCGACACCGCTGCTCGTCGGCGACAGCACTCAGGCGACTGCAATCGTTCGCGACAGCGTCGGACGAATTATCGCCGGTGTTTTTCCAAACTGGACGTCATCTGATCCCACGATTGCGTCCGTGAGCGCAGCCGGAGTCGTTACCGCAGTGCGGCCGGGCGGCCCAGTAGCGATCAGCGGCTCGTTGTTCTCCGGTCAGCCGAGCGCGTTCGCCGCGCTGAATGTGATTCCTCGTCCCGTTGCCAGCATCACGTTGACTCCCACGGCCTCAACGCTGATTCAGGATTCGCTGGTCGCGCTGACACCAACACTGCGCGACTCGCGCGGCGCCATTGTGACAGGCCGCAGTGTGACGTGGTCCACTTCTGCATCAGATATCGCGATCGTGTCGGCGAATGGCGTTGCAACTGCGATTGGAGTGGGCGTCGCGACACTGACGGCATCCGCTGACCAGGGACGTGCTACCGCGACGATTACTGTGCTCCCGCGCGTCGCATCGATCACCGTCACACCTGGCACGAAAATGCTCGGAACCGGGCTGTCGCAGACTTTTGTCGCCACTCTTCGTGATGCGAGCGGAGCAGTGATTGTCGGACGACCGGTCGAGTGGCAGAGCCTCGGTGATCCTCTGGTCGCCAGCGTGACGCCCGCTGGCATAGTGACCGCATTCAGAGCAGGTGTCGTCACCATCTCGGCCCGCCGCGAAGGCCGAACCGGCAACGCCGGTCTGACTTCGTTCGCATCAATAGTCCTCGCCTCTTCGGCGCAGAATTATCGCGTTGGCCTCGCGTAGAAGATAAGCGCGGCGTTGGCTGACTCGACCGGCGCGTCCACGCCAATTGTTGGCGGCCTCGTTGGTGGCCTTGGGCTGGGGTCAGGCGATTCGCGGGTGATGACCATACTTCCGATCGACACCACCAGTCTGTATCTCGCAATGTCGCCCGGTGTCGTCACGATTTCGATGAACATGGGCAGCCTCTCCGGCATGCTGCCGATTACCGTCGTTGTGAATCCGCGCGACATCTGCGGTCGAGCCGTGGGCTCGATTCTTCTGTCCGGCGACGCTACTCCGATCTTTCTCGGGAACGTCAGCCCGCCCAGCGAAAAGGCGTTCTGCTGCATTGCGGCTTCACGAAACGTACTCCTGGTCACCGACCACGGGTCGCAATGTCCGCAGCAACGCGGGTTAGGCGCAATGCTGTTCACTTAGGCGATTTTGCGTGGCGATCGGCCTGATTTCCTGGCGGGCACCATGAATCGGATCCTCACCAGGCCAAAGCGAACAGTATTGGGGTTAGGCGGCGGCTCCGGCATATGCCGAGCTTGACATATGCCGAAACCGACATAGCATTGGGGCATGGCCACTGGTGACCGCCCCCTCGTCTGGCTGCATGGCGCCGTCAAAACGCCGCCGTTCACTGCGGAAGCGCGCACGGAAGCCGGCCTCCTGTTGCGGCGGCTCCAACGCGGCGACAAAGTGAGTCTGCCGCACGCTAGGCCGATGCCGGTGCTGGGACCACGCTGCGGCGAACTGCGGATCCCGGACGCTGCGGCCACGTGGCGGATTCTGTATCGGCTGGATCCAGACGCCGTGGTCATTCTGGCCGTGTTTGCGAAGAAGACGCCAGCGACGTCGATGGCGATCCTCGCGACGTGCGCGGCTCGTCTCACACGGTACGATCTCAACTCGCGTGGAGGGAAGTGACGATGCGAAAGGCAAAGCAGCAGCGGCTTGAGGCGCACGGGTGGCGCGTCGGCTCCGTGGAAGAATTTCTCGAGCTCACGCCGACAGAAGCAGCGGTCGTGGAACTGAAGCTGCGGTTGAGCGATGCGCTGCGCGCGCGGCGCGCGCGACTGCGACTCTCGCAGGAGGCGGTCGCTGACCGGCTCGGCTCTAGCCAGTCCCGTGTGGCCAAGATGGAAGCGGGTGATGCATCGGTCTCACTCGATTTGCTCGTGCGAGCGCTTGTCGGCTTGGGCGCGACCCCGAACGACGTGGCAAAAGCGATGCAAACGACACCAAAGCGACGCGCCGCCGCCTAAGGAGGGTGTAGAAAAAGCCACTGGTGATTGATGCAACAACCGATGCACGAAAGTCGAGCGCCACACTTGCTGCAGGATCGACTATCGCCGCGTGTCGAATCATTTAAGTATCCCGCCACCGCGGCGAGATTGCTTCGGAAACGACGCCGAGGACTAATTCTACAGCCTCAACGAGACAGGGTTCCGCTGCACGGCGGCCGCACTAAAGGTCATCCTGCTCACAATACGTGGGCCGCCGTGGCTGCAGCAACCCGGGTTAGGCGCAAGGCTGTTCATTTAGGCGGGTGCGTCCGCAGTTCCGGCAATACTGCTGCAGGTGATCCGAGGCCTTGGCTGAGCGGATCGTCACGCCGAAACGTTTAAGTGAACAGCATTGGGGTTAGGCGCAATGCTGTTCACTTTGCGCGTCCGGCGGCCTCGCCGCCTTGATTTTGCGCCGAAGGATCGGCGAGTAACGCCTTCGGATGAGCCAAAGTGAACAGTATTGGGGTTAGGCGACGCGTAATGGCTTGATCCGCGCGACCGCACTTTTCAACGCCTGCGATGCGTCCCAGAGATCGAGCGCCCGCTGCGCATTGAGCCAAAATTCGGCCGAGTTGCCAAACAGCTTGGCGAGGCGGAGTGCCATCTCCGGCGTCACTGCGCGCCGACACCGCAACAGCTCGTTGATCGACTGCCGGGAGACGCCGGCGGCCTCGGCCAGCGCGCTGACGGTCAGCCCGTAGTCCGGCAGAAAGTCTTCCCGGAGCATCTCGCCGGGATGCGTCGGACGGCGCAGCAGCGCCCGGCTGTTCGGAATGCTCATCGCGTGCCCTCCGCGTTAGTGATAGTCACAAAACTCCACGTCATACGCATCCCCATCGACGAACCGAAAGCAAATACGCCATTGATCATTCACGGCGATCGCGTACTGCCCCTTCCGGTCTCCCTTCAGTGCATGCAGCCGGTTCCCCGGCGGCACCTTCAGGTCGTCCAATGACGTCGCGAGATGCACATACTCCAGCTTGCGTGCCGCGCGCACCGCGACGTCGGTCGGCACGCGCTTGGCCATGCCTGTGACGAACAGACTTTCCGTCCGTTTGTCGGCAAACGTTTGGATCATGAGCAAATGTAGCGCGTCACGAGACGCGTGACAAGCCAGCAGACGCTCCGGGCTCAGATGGTCGCTGCCGCACGATCCGAGGGCCGCAAGGCCGCCGGCTAGAAGTTATGACTGGGCTGGCCCCCGCGTTTTGCGTGGGTTAGTTCCTCCCGTACACCGCAGAGTCACCAGAGCCACCTGCGACGCTGTTCCTGTCGCACATCGCCGGAGACCAGCCCATGTCATCGTCCTCTGTTG
>JANMWU010000866.1:0-10743 GCA_031380785.1 Gemmatimonadaceae bacterium | reverse complement strand
GACGTATCGTTGGTGTGTCATGTTGGAACTCGGGTTGGGGCTGCGATGCACTCAGCGCTCGCATCAGACGTATTCCGCGCCGTCCTGCTTCGTTCCAGCGTCGCGGCGTCAGGGGCGGAGGGCGCGTCGACAGGATGGTGTGTCACCCAGCTTGCAGGCCTTCGCAAACAGCGTCATGGCCTGAGCGGTGTCACGCGTCACGCCAAGTCCAAGCCGGTGAGACACCGCCAGATTCGCGCAGCCGGCCGCGAGATCGCCAGCGCATGCCTGCGTGAAGAATCGGGCCGCGCGCACCGGGTCTTTCCGAACCCCACGGCCCTCTGCCGTCAGCGTGCCGAGATTCACGCACGCGGTCAGCTCGTTGCGCTGACAGGCCTGCGTGTACAGCGTTGCGGCGCGTTGCGGGTTCGTCGTGACACCCCGCCCGGCTTCGAATTTCGTGCCGAGATTCGTGCACGCTGCGGGATCCTTCTGCGTGCAGGCTTTTGTAAGCAGTGACGTGGATCGGGCCGCGTACGACCCGACCGTCAATCCGGAGTCGCTGAGCGTGCCGAGGTTGACGCATCCGCGCCTGTCGCCGCCGGTGCATCCACGGTCGTAGTACGCCGCCGCCTGCGCCACGTCGCGGGTGATGCCGCTGCCGCTCTCGTACATGTAGCCGAGCGACGTGCACGACTTCGCATCGCCGGCGGTGCATCCACGGCCGAACAGCGCAAATGCGCGCGATGTGTCGGCATGCACGCCGTGGCCTTCGCGCAGCATCCAGGCCGTTTGTCCGCACGCGCGGGCGCTGCCGGCCTCACAGGCCTTCTGCAGAAAAGCCGTCGCGCGAGTGGTGTCGGCGGGCATTGCCTTGCCTGTCATCAGCATCCATGCGACCGACAGGCACGCGTCGCTCTTTCCGGAGGCGCATTTGGTTTGCGGAGCAATCGTATCCGGCGCGGCGCTGTGTGCTGACAGACGTGCGATTCTGTGCTTCTGCGCTTCCACGGCACCAGCTGAACATGCCAGCACCGCCAGCCCGCCCAGAGACAGGCGGAAGATGCGAATGAGACGAGCGCGACTGGAAGGAGTAGTCATCTGATTTTCAGGCGATAAGGGCGGGTGCCGGGCGACACAACCACCGAACAACGCTCGGGGAATGTACCCCGAGGTGCGCGCTTGAGACGTCATGCGTGCGCCCGTCACACACCGGTTTGTCCAGTGCGCGCACATCTTTCCGGCTCATGCCTCCCCAACGCAAGCCGACACGCTCTCGCGCACCAATGCGCTCTGCTGCGCCGCCGGCACCGCGCGGCACCGTGTCACTGGCGCGAGCGCTTTCGAAGCTTGGCATCTGCTCGCGATCGCAGGCCGAACAGGCGGTGCGCGAGGGACGCGTGCGCGTGAACGGGAAGCGTGTCACCGACTCCAGCCTGCGCGTGGTGCCCGAATCCGATGCGATCACGATGGATGGCTCGGAAGCCGAAGCTGCTACGCGAACGTACCTTCTGCTCAACAAGCCACGCGGACTGGTGACCACGCGCCACGATCCCGCCGGTCGCGAGACGGTTTACGACTGTCTTGCCGGCTCCGGACTGCCCTTTCTCGGCGCCGTCGGACGACTCGATCGCGCCAGCGAAGGAGCGCTCCTGTTCAGCAACGACACGCAGTTCGCACACGCCGTCAGCGCTCCTGCGTCGCATGTACGCAAGACGTACCACGTACAGATCGACGTGGTACCGGATGATGCGCTGCTGAACGCGATGCGTGCTGGCGTCGCGACCGATGGCGGTGAACGACTGTCGGCAGTGCGCGTCGAGATCCTTCGCGCCGGCGCCCGTCACGGCTGGCTGCTGATTGCACTCGACGAAGGGCGCAATCGTCAGATCCGTCGCATGCTTGAGGCGCACGGCGTCTCGGTGCTGCGACTGGTACGGGTGGCGATCGGCCCGCTTGAACTTGGCACGCTCGCGAAAGGACAATGGCGCCACCTCACGCTGGCGGAGATCGATGCGCTTCGCGCTGCGGCGCGCCGTGACCGGAATAGGCCGCTGAGGCCAGTCCGCTAGAATTCGACGTATGATGCAAACCGCGCCCGCACTCGATATTGCCCACGTCATTCAACAGGCCGTGGCTCCGGTGTTCTTGCTCTCCGGCGTGGCGGCGATGCTCAACGTGCTCACCAGTCGCCTGGCGCGCGTGATCGATCGCGCCCGTCAGCTCGAAATCGACTATCACGATCTGCCGATGAGCAACGAGCGCCATGTGGCGCGTGACCGGCTGGCGATGCTGGCACGTCGTTCGCGCCTCATCAATCGCGCCATCACGCTCTGCACCATTTGCGCGTTGCTCATCTGCCTGGTGATCGTGACGTTGTTCGTATCGGCGCTGATGGACGTCAGCGGATCGCGCTGGATCGCGGGCCTGTTCGTGATCGCCATGCTGGCGCTGATCGGCGGACTGCTGACGTTTCTGCAGGAAATATTCATTGCGACGGCCAGCGTGCGGATCGACCCGCCGCAGGACCGCATCGAAGACAACCTCAGGGAAGCGTCGTGAGTGACGCGGCGCGGGTCGGGGAGCTGTCGCCGCTCGAAGTCGCGGCCGCCATCGCAACCCTGGTCAACGTCTGGCTGCTCGTCCGCAACAACATCTGGACGTGGGCCTGGGGCGTGGCATCGGTGATCCTGTACGGCGTCGTGTTCTGGCGGTCGAAGCTCTGGTCAAGCACCGGACTCCAGTTTCTGTACTATCTGCCGATGCAGGCGTACGGGTGGTGGGTGTGGCTCAAGGCCGGGCCGACGCATCACGATGACTTGCCAATCACGCGCCTTTCGCCGAAGAGCCGGATGCTCTGGATACTTGCCACACTGCCGCTGGCCGCGCTGCTGGGTTGGGGGATGTCGTTCACCGGCGCGCAGCAGTCGATGATCGACGCACTGGTGACGGCGGTCAGCGTGACGGGCCAATATCTGCAGACGCACAAGAAGATCGAGCACTGGTTCTGTTGGGTGGCCGTGAACGCGATGTATGCGTTCTGGCTGCTGCCGCGGCAGCAATTGTGGGTGTCGTCGGTGCTCTATCTGGTGCTGCTTGGACTTGCTCTGATGGGGTGGCGCGATTGGCTGCGCGATGAACGTCGAGCATTGATCGTGGCCGATGCGTAATCGCAGCACGGTCTGATGCAGTTCCGCATTTACACTGGTCCGCTCCACCTTCGCCGGGTTACTCCAATGCTCCGACGCGCATTCGTTCTCTGTTTCCTCGCGACATCGCTGGCCGCGCAGTCCGGTTCGCGGACACCGGCCATCGACAGTCTGCTGTCGTTGCGCAGCGTTGGCAGTCCGTCGATCTCACCCGACGGTCAGCGGGTGGCGTATCTTGTCACCAGCACCGATTGGACACGCGACGCCTTCGTTGCGCAGCTGTGGGTGCGCGACCTGCGCGCAGGCACGAGTCAGCAGCTGACGCGACAAGAGGCCGGCGTTGGACAGCTGCAGTGGTCGCCGGACGGAAAATGGATCGCGTTCACCAGTTCCCGTGTGGAATCGCGCAGTCAGGTCTTTGCGATCGCGATCGATGGTGGTGAACCGGTACGGCTGACGAATGCCTCAGGCGGCGTGACGGCCTACGCGTGGCGTCCGGACGGCGCAGCCATCGCATTCACGTCAAGCCAGGTCACGCCGGATCGCAAAGCCCGCGACACGACTCTCGGCGGATTCGAAGTGGTGCGTCGCGATGTCGCGTTGCAACAGCTGTACACGGTGGATATCGCGGCTGCAATGCTGGTACCGCAGCCTGGCGTGTTGCGCACTCCGGCTGTACCCACATGGAGCGTGGCCGGTTTCGAGTGGTCGCCGGATGCTTTGCGTATCGCGTTCTCTGCCGCGACCTCACCGGATGCGGTCGCGGCGAACAGCGCGGACATCTATCTGCTGACACTCGCCGACAACAGCATTCGTCCGCTCGTCACGCAGCCTGGCGCGGACAATGGCCCGCACTGGTCGCCCGATGGCAGACAGCTGGTGTTCAGCAGCGCAATGGGCGAAACGAAGAACGCCTATTTCCGCAACACACGGCTCGCCGTCGTGAGCGTTGACGGGGGCCAGGTGACGCCGATCACGGCGCGCTTCGACGAGCAGCCAGCGTTTGTCGACTGGGGAAAGCGCGGCGTGTATTTCACCGGCGCGCAGCGCACGGCATCGCACCTGTTTGTGGCGGATCCTGCGAGTGGCGTGATCACTCGTGTCACCGGACCCGATAGCGCGATGCTGTCCGGGTTCTCGCTGTCGCACGATCAGGGAGTAGCGGCATTCGTACTCGTCACACCGACGACGCTGCCGGAACTCGCCGTGTCGCCAATGCCAGTATTTGCGCCGCGCGTCGTGACGATGATGACCGATCAGATCCGCGAGTGGAAACTGGGCACACGCGAAGTCGTGCGATGGAAGAGCCGAGACGGAGCCGAAATCGAAGGTGTGCTCGTGAAGCCACGCGATTTCGACCCGATGAAGAAGTACCCGCTGCTGTGCGTGATTCACGGCGGTCCGACGGGCATCGATCGCCCGGTGCTCTCTGACTCGCGCTATTACCCTGTCGACGCGTGGGTGAATCGCGGCGCACTGGTGCTCAAGGTCAACTACCGCGGCAGCGCCGGCTACGGCGAACAGTTCCGTGCCCTCAACTACCGTAACCTCGGCGTCGGTGATGCGTGGGATGTGGTCTCCGGTGTCGATGCGCTGATAGCGAAGGGGTGGGTTGATCCGGCTCGCGTTGCGTCGATGGGTTGGAGTCAGGGCGGGTACATCTCGGCCTTCCTCACGGCGAGTTCGTCGCGCTTCGCCGCCATCTCAGTCGGCGCGGGCATCTCCGACTGGCGCACCTACTACTACAACACCGACATCACACCATTCACCATCAACTATCTGGGCGGCGATCCGGTGGCCGATCCCGCGATCTACGCGAAGACGTCACCGATCGACTACGTCCGCGCCGCGAAAACACCGACGCTGATTCAGCATGGTGAACTCGACCGGCGGGTGCCGATCGCGAACGGCTACCAGCTCCGGCAGGCCCTTGAAGATCGCGGTGTGCCGGTCGAAATGATCGTCTACAAAGGCTTCGGTCACGGAATCACGAAGCCGAAATCACAGCGGGCCGTGATGCAACACAATCTGGCGTGGTTCAACCATTACATCTTCGGTGATCCAGTGCCCGACTTCACGCGCGCCCTCAGTTCGGCGGCGCCATGACGAAGCGTGCTCAGAGCACCCGCGCGTTCGGCTGCCTGCTTCGCTGACTGAAAATCACGCCGATCGTCGCAATGATGGAGAACGCCGCGGCCACCATCCACACGCCTGACCAATCGTGCGAGAGCGCTGACGTCGTGTATTGCGCCACTGTCCGCCCGGCAATCCACGCGCCGCAGAGATTGCCGACGCCCATCGTCGCGACGGCCATCAGGCCCTGTGCGGCAGAGCGCATCGGCGCCGGCGCACGATCGTGCACCATCAGCTGGCCCGCGATGTAGACGCACCCGTACGACACGCCGTGGATCAGGATCCCGGCGCAGATCAGAATCAGGTTGCCATTGCCGCCGATCGAGAAGAGCACGGTGCGGATTGCCCACGCGCCGGCACCGATCAGCAACACGGCGCGCGAGCCAACGCGCGCGTGAATACGTGGAAGCGACAGCAGCACGCCGACCTCGGTCATCTGGCCCAGCGTCAACAGCATGGCCGGATGCGGCACGTGCAGTTCAGTGAGGTAGAGCGCCGCGAAAGCGTTGTAGAACTGGTTCGGGACACTCAACATGAGGCTCGCCACGACGAACAGCGCGAAGATCGGATCCTTGAGCAGCGCCAGCGCATCCAGTCCCAGCAACGTGCTCACACTGCGAGGTGCGTCGCGGCGCAGCGGCGGAGTGGCAGGGAGCGTCAGGCAGTACGCGGCAAGGACCAGCGACGCAACGCCGGCCAGCCGCATCGGCACCGGTGACAGTTCCAGGCCGAGCGCGCCAACGATCAGACCAGCCACAATCCACCCGATCGTGCCGAGCGTGCGGAGCGCCGGATACTCCTTCGCCGGCTTGCTCAGATGTCGCAGCGCCAGCGACGTCGCGAGCGCCAGCGTTGGCAGATAGCACAGCGCGTACAGCAGAATGGCGACGTACAACGATCTGAAAGTCGTTTGTCTCGACGCGGCCAACAGCAGGAAGCCGCCGGCACCGTGCAGGATCGCCAGCATGCGCTCGGTGTGGGCGAGACGGTCAGCGATGGCGCCGCCAAGCATTGGCGTGACCAGTCCGGCGAGGGCGAGAGTCCCGTAAATCGTGCCGATCTGCGGTCCGCTGAAATGCAGCGTGGCGCCAAGCCAGCTGCCGAGCGAGACAAACCACAGTCCCCAGACCACAAACTCGCCGAAGAGGAGCGCGGCGAGTCGGATACGTAGCGGGCCCGGCGTGCCGTCGGCCAATGTCGGTGGCGCGGACACGCGGGAGAGGATCAGTTCTTGTGGCGGTAGACGATGCGGCCGCGCGTCAGATCGTACGGCGAGACTTCGAGCGTCACCCGATCACCGGCGAGGACGCGAATGCGAAAACGGCGCAGGTTGCCGCCGATCGTCGCCAGTACCGTGTGCCCGTTGTCGAGCGAAACGCGGAACATCGCGCTCGGCAGGACTTCACTGACAGTTCCTTCGAGTTGCAGTGCTTCTTCCTTGGCCATACACCCTTGTCAGACGGAAACGAGCGGCGGAGATCCTGAGGAGGGAATCCGCTCAACAGTCGCGAAAGCTAACCTGTCCGGTTGTTCAGTGCGGAAACTCACAAATGCACGAAGGGCTGGCTCGCCAAGCGAACCAGCCCTTCGTGTGACGACCTCCGGAGAGGCCGACAGCGTCGCTTAGTGTGATGCCTTCGTGACGTTCTCAGCCGCGGGACCCTTCGCGCCCTCGACGATGTCGAACTCGACCTGCTCGCCTTCAGCCAGGGTCTTGAAACCCTTCATCTGGATGGCAGAGTGGTGGACGAAGCAGTCCTTTCCGCCTGAGGCTGGGGTGATGAATCCAAAACCCTTGGCGTCATTGAACCACTTCACGGTGCCGGTCGTACGCATTGCTACAAACTCCTGTGGATTGATCGCGTCGGAGTCCGGCAATCCGGTACTGACCGACAACGGGACTCGTGGACAGACGCTACTCCCACGAATGAGTGCTGGAAACGACACAGGGCCCGCGCTGAAGTAGGCGGACCCGTGGACCGAACCCAGCCCGCGTCGACAAGGCGCGGAGCACAGCGAGATAACCGTATAGTCGAGTTGGCGTTCCGTCAATAGACCCACAAAAGCTCTTCCCGCAAAAGTTCCATCGGCCTGAGTGACGAGCTCGCTGGCCTGCCTATTGCAGCAACCTCAACCTTGGGTCGGAGTGTCCTTGGGGCGAGCGGAAACGCGAGCCTCCGGCGCGGCATTCCATGGGGCGGTATCGCATTGTGGCGGGGGAGCCATGCGTCAATTCCGGGTCGGCGTGACGGTCGTGTTGGCAGTGTACGGTATCGCCATCCTGGCAGCGCCAGGATCATGGTCAGTCATCGACAACATCAATTTGCCGGTGCATGAGACTGGCCATCTGATCTTCGCACCGTTCGGCGACACACTGCAATTGCTCGGCGGCACGCTGCTGCAGCTGCTCTTCCCGCTCGCCTTCGCCGCCTACTTCACCATGCACGGTGATGAGCACGGCGCGAGCGTCAGTATCTGGTGGGTCGGACAGAATTTCGTAAACGTCAGCACGTACATGGCCGATGCGCATCCGACCTCGCTCTCACTCGCCGGCGGCGTTGATCGCGACTGGAATATTCTGTTTGCGGACTGGGGCGTGCTGAGCCATGCCGCACAATACGCGCAGCTCGCGCACGGCTTCGGCTTTCTTGTCATGCTGGTGGCCACCGTCTGGGGCGTGTTCGATGTCATCGACACTCGCCAGCAGGCGCCTGCTGCGCGTATGCGCTACAACCACGCTCGCCGTGGGTGACTGGTGACCGAGTCACTGACACACTACACTGGGGATTGAGGACGCTCTGCGGAATTTGACGCATTCAAATTCCGCAGAGCCTTCTTCTCTCTCCCGCAATGTCGCATGGACCACACACCACGTTTTCTCTCACTCGTCAGCGCGGTGCGCGACCGGGTGCATGAAGTGACGCCGGCTTCGGTGCAGGAGATGCTTCTCACCGGCGCCGCACGCGTGTTCGATGTTCGCGAAGACAGCGAATGGCAGGCGGGACATGTCGCCGGCGCGTCGCACCTTGGTAAAGGCATCATCGAGCGCGACATCGAGCGCACGGTGGCCGATGCACACGCACCAATCGTGCTCTATTGCGGCGGCGGATTTCGCTCCGCATTGGCTGCTGATTCACTGCAACGGATGGGCTACACCAACGTCATGTCGATGGCTGGCGGATGGCGCGGATGGACGGACGCCGGCGGCGCTGTCAGCACCGAGCCCTCGTGACGGAGTGTCGAATGACTGCCCGTCAGCTGCTGGTGTTCGCGGTGTGCTGGACGTGGATCGGCTGCAGTCGCTCGGGTACCGGCGAAACGTCAGCCACGCCACTGAAGGCGATGTCGGTGGCCGCGCTCCGCGCAATTCCCACCGAAGCGGCGCTCGACATGCCTGTACAAGCCGCCGTGTACGCCTGGCGTGATTTCCTGCCGACAACCGGTGGTGCTGCGCGCACTCACGAGTTGATGGTTTCAGTACAAGTCCGCGGCGGAGTTGTTCAGCCGAAGGTGCTCGCCTGCGATGGGATGTATCTGGTGCACGCCGATTCAGTGTTTCAGTCAACGCCGGCGGACCAGCGCGCCGGAGACGGGCCGGGCGCGGTTGAGTGCATTCTGCGCGGCGGCCCGGAATGGCCCGTCGGCGACACAGTGCAGGTCATCATCAGCGTCACCTCCGGCTCACAGCACGCGCTCATCCGGCGGGAAGCGACGATCGATGCGACATCCTGATCGCGGGATTGCGCGCGCGGTGATGATTCTCGCCTGCGCCACGGGTTGTTCGCGCGGCGACAAACCAGCGCCGACCACCGCCGCGCGCGCCGCGCACAAGGCGGCGATTGCGGCGGCGGCAAACGATCGGATGGTGCTGCAGTATCTGGTGAAGGATGCCCAGTCGGTGAACGAGCGGCTGGCGGGGATGCGTCGCGTGACACAAGGCTTCGTGACCGGTGATACGAGCGTGATCTGGTTTGCGTACTACAGTGGCGATACGCTGGTGGTGCTCGACGAGACGCGTCGCGGGCCGCCGGGAGTGGAAGAGAATGCCCGCTACCTGTTCCGCCGCGACTTGCTGCATTACGTGGCGCTGGACCGGATCCAGACCAGCAACACTCCGGTGCCGCTTCGCACCCGGCTCGCGTTTGGTTATGACAGTGCCGGCGCGTTGTCAGCGACGTCGAAAAATGTGAATGACGCCGCAGCGCCGCTCGACACCGCGGTGGACGTGTCGCGGATTGCCGACCGCGCACGCGCGCTGCGGCTGCGCGTCCTGACGACTTCCGCCGCCGCGCGGAAATCGTAGTCGATCACCCGCGCTGTCGCTTCAACAATTCGATCTGGGCTTCCACGACCTTGAAGCGTCGGTCTTCCAGATCGTAGGCGCGCGCTGAGCGGGTGCGCAGTGCCTGCAGCCATCGGCTGGTGAGTTCCTGGAAGGCGGTGCGCTGCGTCGAATCATCGGGTAGCACCTGCTCGCGCCGTTCGGCGATGACGAGTTCGGCGTCGTCGGCGCGAACCCACGCATCGAGCCAGTCGCGTTCGAGCCGCGACTGCTCCCCCTGCGCCTGACGCAGCTCGAAGCGCGCCTCGAGCAGCTCGAGCGAGCGTTCGAGGCGTCGCTTGTCGGCGGTGGCGGCGATCCGATCGCCATCGCGCTTCTCCTTTTTAGCGGCCTTCTCACGATTGCTGGCGTCGTTGATTGCGGACTTCACTTCCCCGATTGACGCTTTGAGACGCGACGCCGAGTCGCGCATCGCGGCCCAGCGTGTTTCCGCGTCCCGCCGTTCTCCCAGCAGCCGGTCTTTCTCTGAGCGAACGGTGTCACGCGCCCGCGCGACGATGATGATCTCAGTGGTATCTGCGGCAGAGGCCGGCAGCGCTGCAGCAGACGGCACAGCAGTTGCTCCGGGAGGAGTTGACTGCTGGGCGCCGAGGGCTGCTGCGGTTACTGCGAGATTCAAAGCGAGCTGAAGCGTAGTTCTGCCGAATCTGAGCGAATGCATGGGCGAGGGTGTGTGATGTAGACACGCCGCGTGCTGTGCGGCACTGCCAAGATAGGCCGGCGTGCTGTCGAGGTTCCACCGCAATCGGAGTGCGTCAGAAGCGTTTCGTCATAACGCTCGGCACGGCTGCGTCGGACCTTCGTTCCTTATCCGCTGTTCAACCGGGCGTTGAAATATCGTGTCCGTCGGGAAGCGACCGGTAAAACCTGCGCCCCGCACAGGCAGGTCAGGAGCGAAACGCAAACCGTCTGCGTTCTGACGACGGAACCAGCGACGTGGAATGCGGTAGGAACGAGAGTCCGATCAATTGACCCGTCGGTCGCTTCTTCCGCGGGCTCGATGAAATGAGACTAATACGAGAATGATCTTGTGGGTATTGCGTACGTGCTGTAAGGTGTAGGTAAACCAGACTGTCGAATACGCCGACGCAGGCTCGACACGGAGTGACACATGCAGGTTCATCGTCTGCCATTGCACGG
>JANMWU010000833.1:0-2005 GCA_031380785.1 Gemmatimonadaceae bacterium | reverse complement strand
GGCGCATGACGGATTTGACGTGACCGGCATCCGGATCTCACATGACGCCGCGGAGCCGATGGCGTTTGTCGTGACGTGTCGCGCCAGCGGAGCACGTGTGGCGGTGGCAACTGACATCGGTGAGATCTCAACGACGGTGCTCAAGGCGTTCGACGGGGTGAACGCGCTGGTGCTCGAGTCGAATCACGACCTGGATCTGCTCGCCAGCGGACCCTATCCGATATTTCTGAAGCAGCGAATTGCGTCGCGCAGCGGGCATCTGTCGAATGCCGATTGCGCTGGCGCGCTCGCGGCGCTGGCGCACAAAGGCCTCACGCACATCGTGCTGGCGCATCTCAGTGATGTGAACAACACGCCTCATGCGGCGCGGGAAGGCGCGGGTGTGGCGCTCAGGAAGTGCGGTTGGCGCGGGCGGCTCGCGGTGGCAGGGCCGGACGGGTTGCGCGGGTTTGCGGTAGGGTCGGGCGTGGGCGTTCCGCGGCAGCTGGAGTTTGCGTTGTAGTTGTTGTGCTGCGCGCGTCATCAAACTTTTCAAGGGGTCAGAGTCCTTGAACGATCAGAGGGTCAGAGTCCGTGAACGTTCGAGGACGCTGACCCTCTGATCGTCACCCCTTGATCGTCACTCCTGGACTGTCACGCGATCGATCCAGCTGTCGCCCACAATCATGCGCATCGGCTTCCCCGCCACCTCGACAAATCGCACCACCTCGCCAATCTCGCCGCCGCCCGTCGGCGCCGTGTAGCGGAACCGGCCGCCGCCAAGCGGTTCAAGCGTGACTGACGTGTCGACGGTCGCTGCATTCGGCGTGATCAACACCAGCTTCTGATTCAGCAGCACGATCTGCTGATCACCCCACACACCGCGATACAACCCGGCGAAGCGCGCCCAGGCCGGATCCCACGCCACGGTGACCGGAGTGTCGCGCGCCGCTTTCGCAACCGCGGCACCGACGGTCGCCATCAGCTGTCGTGCAATCTCGCCGGAGTTGGAATCGTTGGTGTTCGTCAGCACGATGACGCCAACTTTGTCATCGAGCTGCAACGATGTGAACGTGGTGTTTCCCGGATAGCCGCCGCCGTGTCCAACGTATGTCCGGTTGTTGAACCGCTGCACATCGAAGCCCAGCGCCGTGCCCGTGACCCAGGTTTCATCCACCGAACGCACGCGGTGTAATTCGCGCCACGACCCGCTGCTGACGATCTGCGCACCGGCGCGCGGACCGCGACGGAAGTTCGCCGACACAAATCTCGCCATGTCCTCTACATTCGACGTTATGCCCGTCGCCGCCGCCATGCCGCGAGCGTCAACGAACGGAATCACGTCGCGCGTGCCGTCAGGCATGCGTCGCGCATACGGCACCGCCAGCCCCGGCACGTTCCTGTCGACGCTTGACGACGCCATGCCGAGTGGCTGGTAGATGTGCCGCTCGACGTAGTCAGCCCACTTCTCGCCGCTCACACGTTCAATCACGAGACCTGCAATCGCATAGGCGAGGTTGGAGTATTTCCACCGCACCGACGGCGCGAACGCCGCGTGTCGCTCCGAGTAGAGCCGACGCAGGTCATCCTCGCTCGGGAATTCGTACGAACGCCAGTGATCTCCCGCTTCGCGCTGCAGCCCCGAGCTGTGCGACAGCAGCTGCTCGATCGTGATCGGTCCGTCGTCATCACCGGCGGACGTCGCCTTGAACCACGGCAGATATTTGACCACCGGATCATCGAGGCTGAGCTTGCCCTCCTCGCGCAATTGCATGATGGCAATCGCCGTGAACATCTTGCTGTGTGATGCCATACGGAACTTCGTCTGCGGCGTCATCGGAATCTTCGCCTTCACGTCAGCGAAGCCAAACCCGGTGGACCAGACGAGCTGCTGATCGCTCACGACGCCAACCGCAATGCCCGGCAAGCCGCGGTACGCCAGTTGCCCTTCCATCCAGGCCGAGAACAGGCGTTCGGCTCCGAGTACATCGGGATCGGATGCGACATTCGATGCCATGCGCGTCAC
>JANMWU010000789.1:0-4363 GCA_031380785.1 Gemmatimonadaceae bacterium | reverse complement strand
TGCCTTGGAGCCGAAGTAGTAGTGGACAAGCGCCTGATTGACGCCGGCTTCAGCGGCGATTTCCTGAACGCGGGCGCCGCTCGTTCCACGGCGGATGAAGACGCGTCGAGCGGCCTCGAGGATTTTGGATTCGGTGTCGAGGTCTCGGTCCGGAGGCGACACGCCGCGGCGTCGGGCGGGGTCAGCCAGCGATTTGGCCATATGATTTAATCATTTGATCAAATGATTAATTCATGGGCGGAATCCTCGCAAGGGGGATCTTGATGCAGCGTTCATCGCATCAGGTGTGTTACATGCCGCCGACATCACGTGCCGATGACGTCACCCACCGGATCCGTTCGCATGCGCGACGTCGCGCATCGGCATCATCGGTCAGGCGCCCGGGACCCGCGTCCACGAAAGCGGAGTTCTACGGCCTGGACTGGATCGCCACTGTGCCGCCCACGGTGCGTCTGACAACCGAGCGATTCGGGCGCGAGAAGGCAAACATGGTATTCGGGTAGGTGTTCGCGGGACACTAAATTGTTGCGGCCAGCGCGGCGTATGGTGCGGGTCAGGTGCCAACGCAGCTGGGTGCATACCTGCGGGCCTACATCACGGCCAGTGTACTTCGCATCAGCGCCGGCGCACTGGTGATGACGCTCACGTCGTGCAGGCGACCGGCGTCACGCCGCGCCAGTACGCTCGCTGCAGCCGGCTGATTCTCTCCACGCACTCGTGAAGGCGAACCGCGACCGGCGCTCAGTCGCCTCGCAGCCGCTCACGCTCCAATCCCCTTGATATGGACCGCATCCGTGGGATCCATCGCGTCACGCAGTCCATCGCCAAGCAGATTAAAGCCCATCACGGCGATCGTGATCGCCAGCCCCGGGTACAGCAATAATTGCGGCGCTGAAGAGAAGTATGCGCGGCCATCGTTCAGCATGGCGCCCCATTCCGGCGTCGGCGGCTGAGCGCCGAGTCCGAGAAAACTGAGGGCCGACATCGCCAGGACAAGCTCTCCCATCTCCAGCGTCGCGAGAACTGCTACCACTGGCATGATGCCGGGAAGGATATGGTGAACTACAACCCGTCGATGCGTTGCGCCCAGCGCCAGGGCCGCATCGACGCATGCTCGCTCCCGGAGTGCAAGTACCAGCCCGCGTACCACGCGCGCATAGCTCACCCACCAGATACTCGATAGTCCCAGAATCAGGCTGCCCAGTCCCGGGCCGATCGTCCCCACGATCGCGAGCGCCAGCAGCAGACCCGGCACGCTGAGCACCGTGTCAACGAGTCGCATCAACACGTCATCGAGTACCGCGCCGAAGTACCCGGCCGCCGTGCCAACCGCGACACCGCACGACATGATCATGACGGTCGCGACGAGCACGAGTCCGAGCGACCACCGCGCGCCGTGCAGCAGTCGGCTCAGGATGTCGCGACCCAGATTGTCGGTACCAAGCCAGTGCGCCGCACTGGGGCTCGCAAATCCAATCGCCGGATCAATGCGGTTCGGATCGTATGGTGCGATCCATGGCGCCAGCAGCGCCAGGATGCCAAAGGTTGTCACGACAGCGATACCAACAACCGTTGATCGACGCGACAGCAGTCGTGAGACATTCATGCGCCCGCCGTTCGCGCGCCCGGGCGCACCCTCGGATCAAGCAGTGGGTACGACAGATCGACCGCCAGACTGATGATCACGAATATTGTCGCGATGTACAGCACAAAGCCCTGTATCGCCGGATAGTCACGGTCATATATGGACAGCATCATCCACTGCCCCACCCCCGGCCACCCGAACACCGTCTCGACAATCACCGTTTCCCCCAGCAGGCGACCGAAACGCAGCGCACTGAGTGTGACCAATGGGTTCAGTGCGTTGCGCAACGCGTGGCGAGTCAGGACAGCCAGCGCGGAAAGGCCCTTGGCCCGTCCGCTCCGCACGTACGGCGCCGACATTTCATCGAGCAGGCTGGCGCGCAGCAGACGGGTCATGCTGGCAGCCCCACCGAGTCCAAGCGTGACCGCCGGCAGAATCAGATGACGCCATCCATCCGCGCCCGATGTCGGCAACAGGTGAACGGTGACGGCGAATAGCAGAATCAGCAGGTAGCCGATCAGATATCCCGGGACGGACACGCCCGCGATCGCCAACAGGCGGGCTCCGTGATCGAACGGTGTGTCTCGCACCGCGACTGCCGCCACCGCAATCGGAATTGCGAGGACGAGCCCGACGAGTAACGCAGTGATCGCGAGCACCAGCGTGGCCGGAAAGCGTTCCCGCAACTCACGAAACACCGGCTGACCTGTACGGTACGAGTTGCCGAAGTCTCCGCGTACCGCCGCTGACAGCCATCGGCCGTATCGCACCATGAACGGACGGTCGAGCATCAACTCGCGACGAAGTTGCTGCACCTCTGACTCCGCGGGCGGATCACTGGTGCGACGCAACAGGATCATATAGGCGGGATCACCGGGCGCGAGCGACCCGAGTGAGAACGACAGAAACGACACAAGCATCCAGACCATCACAGCGCCGAGCAGTCGACGGACCAGCCATCCCAATCCCGTCATCGCGCCAGCCAGACGCGGCTCCAGTCCTGATTGAGCCGCGATGGATGCGCGACGAATCCGCGCACGCGATCGGTCATCGCATAGGTTCGCGAGATCCCGGCGAGAGGAATGGCGGCGACTTCCACGTCGACAAGTTGATGCATGGCGTCGGCCGCCGCACGGCGCGCGTCGTCATCAGTATCTGCCGCGAGTGCACGCTCGACGAGGGTGTCGAACAGGAGGCTGGCGTGCGTAAAACGGGCGCTGCGCGTACTGGACTTTGAATACCAGCGAATTGCCAGCAGAAATGACGGGTTAGCATCATTCTGACTCGGCTGTTCGATATCCAGATCGAACGCACCGGCATTGAGCCGGCTTTCATACGCGGCTGCGTCGAGCTGCTCGACCACGGTGTGAATGCCGACCGACGCAAGCTGCGCCTGCACGAACTCGACCGTCGCACGATCGACTGAATTCGGGTTTGCAATGAGCCGCAGCGTGCGTGGCTGACCGTTCAGGAGCTGTGTCGCGCGCTGCACGTCGTACGACACGCCGTGCACACGTGAGGCGTACGCCCGGAGCACACCCGGTGGGTTCACGGTGGCCACGTGTGACGCATATTCGTTGCCACCGAGCACGTTGTCCACCAGCGTGCGTCGGTCAATCGACATCGCCACAGCGCGACGAAGTATCGAGTCGCGCAGCTGGTGGTAGGGGGCGTCGCCGTTGATGTTGAGATACATCACCAGCACCGCACCGGGAGGTGCGGTGACAACTCGCAGCCCCGGCGTTTCACGCAATGCCTTCGCGTTCGACCGGCTGACGTCGAAGATTGCGTCGACTTCGCCGGCACGAAGCGCGAGCATCCGGGTTGTCTCGTCCTGGATGAAGCGAAAGATCACGGTGTCCAGCAGTGACGGTTCACCTCGATATCGTGTATTGCGAACCACGGTCAGGTGGTTGTGGGCCACATACTCCGCCAGCCGGAATGGACCGGTGCACACCGGCATCACGGCTGGATCATTCGCCCGGTCAAGTACGCTGTAAATCGGATGCACGAGCTGATCGATGAGCCGTCGGTTCAGGTGCGTCGGCGTCACTTCGAACGTGGTGTCGTCCATGATGCGCACGGCTGAATCAGACACGAAACTATAGTCGGCACGCGTGCGCGCCGCGTATCCGAGTGAGAACGCGACCGCGCGCGCGTCAACCGGCGAGCCATTCGAAAACGTGATGCCGCTGCGCAGTACAAAACGCACAGTATTGTCACCGTATCGCTCCCACCGGGAGGCGAGGGCCGGTGCCACGCCGAATGTCTGCGTCAGTCGGACGAGTGGCTCGCAGATTCCGGCGTTGAGCGGATAGCGGCCGAGGCGTGTGCGGTTGATCGAGAGCGGATACTCGTCCGCGCCGTAGGCCACGACGAGCGTATGTCGCGCCGGGACGGCATCGGGCCGTGCGCAACCGCCAACGGAGAGTGTGAGCACGAGCAGGCAACTGCGGGCGCAGGAATTCGGGCGAAGTCTCCAACCTTTCCGCCCGGCGTCGAGCATCACGTTGCCACGTATGGTGTTTGACGCCATTTGCATTTGAGGGCCCGACACTCCCATCTGTGAGCTGCACGTGACTATCGAGCGTGCATCGTTATGGCAACGCAAACGCCACGTACGAGTCGCCCGACGGTGTACCGAGCTTTCCGCCACCACACGCGATCACCACATACTGCTTTCCGCCAACACGATATGTACTCGGCGTCGCGAATCCGCTGGCAGGCAGCGTCGCTTCCCACAACAGCGCGCCACTCGATTTGTCGAACGCCCGGATG
>JANMWU010000767.1:0-3927 GCA_031380785.1 Gemmatimonadaceae bacterium | reverse complement strand
AACGCCATCGCACTCGCCAGCCCCTTCTTCGCCTGGATCGCCGTGATCGCCGCCGTCAACGTCGTCTTGCCGTGGTCGACATGCCCGATCGTCCCCACGTTCAGATGCGGCTTGTTCCGCTCGAACTTTGCCTTGCCCATGACAGCGCAATCCTGGAATAGAGGTGGTGAAGTAACGGTACAGATTTCGACGCGCGCCACGGTCGGAACCGAGGCCAGCGCACACGGCGGATTCGCTTGCGCGCCGTGAGGCACAAGCCGAATCCGCCGGGATGGAACTGCCCTGCAGAGCTCGCAATCGGGATCGAACCGATGACCTCATCCTTACCAAGGATGTGCTCTACCGACTGAGCTATGCGAGCAGGCCCCGGCGCCGGAGCGGCGCGGGTCAAGTCTGTGAAGGTAAGGGGGATGGGGATGGGACTCAAGGGCGGCCGGACTGGACAAATGGCCGGGCTGAGCGCCGTGCCCCGGCTTCGCGGTGTTCCTGCGGCCCGGTCCGCTGATGCTCCCGGCGAGCGGGACCGTGGGTCGCGCCGCGCCCGGCACGGCTCAGCGCGGTTTCTGACTGTTCGTCACGTCGAGTCCGGCACGCAGGCCACGCGCAAGTCTGACCGCATCGTCGTTAGCCCAGAAGTGCATGAAGAACAGATGCGGCGTCTCCGTGAGCATGTGGCTGTGCAGCGCCGCCACTGAAATGCCACTGTCACGCAGCGCACGGATCACCCGGTTCACTTCATCGCCGGTCATCACGAAGTCGCCGCTGATCGCCGCCTTGCCGCCGCCAGTCGGCTGGAAGTTGATGGCGGTCGCGACGCCCATGCTCGGCGGAATCACCGTGCCATGCTCTTCGATCGATTCGGCGCGCGCGATGCTGAACTGAAACACGCCGCCATTCACTTTGCCCGAATAGCCGAGTGCGCGCGCCACTGCCGCCGTGTCGAGATCGATTGCGGCGGCAGGACTGGCCGTAGTCGCAGGACCTTGCGGCACCGGCGTTTTGGTCAGGCTCAGGCCTGAGCGGATCGCCATCGCGATTTTTGAGGCGTCACCGTTCGCCATGATGTGCATGTACATCACGCGCGGCGATTCATGCAGCAGATGATTGTGCAACGCGGACTGTTCGACGCCGTTCTTCTGTAACTCGCTCATTACCGGACTGACCTCGTCCTCGAGCAGCACCAGATCGCCCATCACGATGGCATCGTTGCTGCCGGCCGTCGGGCGCTTGAACGCAACCCAGGACCCGAGCGCAAACGGCGGCTTGATGGCAACGCCGTCGGCCGTGACCTGCAGGTCGCTGCGCGGAAAACTGAATTTCAGCACATCACCGGGCTGCATCGTTCCGCGGCCACCGAGTGCCTGCTGAACGATGACCCACGCGGCGCCACCGTCGGCAGGCGTTGCGACGGCGGCTTGCGCCGCCGCGTTGCTGGCGAAGAGAGCCGCTGCAGTCGCGCCGAGCAGCACGGGGCGCGGGCATTGGCGAAAGAAGGGCTGCAGCAAATGATGCATAACGACGACCTGTCCCAGAGGTGGTGACTGCGAGAGTTACAAGGTACCCTGCGTGAGTCACGGCGGTACGTTGCGCGCATGCAGTTCGCGCCGCGTTCACTCACGCGAACTCGCCACCTCGATAAATGCTCACTCGAAAGATTCGATGCTGATGCGACCTACAATCCGGCGGTGGCAGCGCGCGCTGCTTTTCGTCTCTTGCATCGCATCGCGCCAGATCACGGCGCAACCGAGTGTGGCACCGCTCCCGCCGTCGGGTACTGCGCAACCGACGCTGCGCGCGGGTCGACTTGACGCAGCGGCGATTCGCATCGATGGGCGCCTCGATGAACCGGCGTGGGCCACGACCGACTCGATCGCTGACCTGACGCAGATCGAGCCGGTACAAGGAGCCGCGCCCTCCGGTCGTACCGTCGTGCGCGTCCTTGCCGGCCCCAACGACATTGTCTTCGGCATCCGTGTCGATGATCCGAGGCCCGATCGCCTCGTCAATTTTGCGCGCGCGCGTGACGCGGACCTGAGCAACGAAGATCACATCAAGATCGTGCTCGACACGTACCTCGACGGACGCTCGGGTTACGTGTTTGCTGTCAATCCGAATGGCGCCCGATACGACGCGCTGGTGGCGGGTCAGGGTGACACCGAGAACGCAAACTGGGATGCGGCCTGGGAGGCGGCCACCGCGCGCACCGCGACCGGCTGGTCGGCGGAGATTCGTATTCCAGTGCGCAGCCTGCTTTTCCGTGCGGGGCTCGACACGTGGGGCTTCAACGTGCAGCGGCGCGCACAGCGCACGCAGGAAACCGACCGCTGGGCAAGCCCGGAACGCAACTACAAGGTCACGCAGACCTTTCGTGCCGGACGGCTCACCGGCCTTCCCGATTTTGCACTCGGCCTTGGATTGAGCGTGCGGCCCTCGCTTGTCACGGGCTTCAGCGTGGCGGGACGAGGCGCCGCCGCAGTTGGTGACGCGGCAGTGAGCCTCGATGCGACGCAGCTGATTGGTGCGAACGCACTCGCGTCGCTCACTGTCAACACCGACTTCGCGGAAACGGAAGTCGACACGCGGCGCACCAACCTGACCCGATTTCCGCTGTTCTTTCCCGAGAAGCGCACCTTTTTCCTGCAGGGTGCGGACATCTTCGATTTTGCGTCGGGGACCAGCAACGACGTGCGGCCGTTCTTCAGCCGCCGCATCGGGCTGCTCAGCGACGTCGAGGTGCCGATCCGCGCCGGGGGCAAGATCAGCGGACGTTCGGGGGGCACCAACTTCGGCGCACTGATCGTGCGCACCGGGCAGGCGAATGGCATCAGCCGCGACTCGCTGACGACAGCCGCCACCATGGGCGTACTGCGCGTCAGGCGAAACGTTCTGAGGGAGTCGAGCCTCGGAATGATCGCAACGTTCGGCGATGCGCTTGGCCGCCGGAATGCGCTGACCACAGGCGCCGACGCCACCTATCAGTCATCGCGGTTTCTGGGCAACAAAAATCTGACCATCGGCGCGTGGGGACTCGCGACTGCGCGTGACGGTCTCACCGGCAATCACGCGGCGTTTGGGGCGACCATCGACTATCCCAACGATCTCTGGGAGGCAAACGCGACCTACAAGAGTCTGGGCAGCGGCTTCGATCCATCGCTCGGATTCGTGCCACGTCCGGATGTGCAGATCCTGAACCTCAGCGCTGTATTTCAGCCGCGACCTGCGCATCCGATCGCCGGGTTGCACGTGCGTCAGATGTTCAACGAGTTCTTCGGCACGCTCGTCGCCGGCCACGATGGTCACTGGCAGAGCTACCGCACTTTTTTCGCGCCGATCAACTGGCGGCTCGAAAGCGGTGACCGATTCGAGTTCAACATCGTTCCGACCGGCGAGCGACTGATGGCGCCATTCGAAATCGCGACCGGCGTGACGATTCCCGTTGGCACGTACCACTGGAATCGCTACCGCCTCGAAGGGGGGCTTGCCGCCAAGCGTCGGCTCAGCGCGCAGGCGGCCTGGTGGTTCGGCGACTTCTACGGCGGCAGTCTGGACGAGCTGAGTCTGACGGCGGCCTGGAAGCCGTCGTCGCTGTTCATCATGGAACTCAGCGGCACACGCAACATCGGCCGACTGCGCCAAGGGCATTTCACGCAGAATCTCGTCGGCACGCGGGTGCGCTTCAACGTCTCGCCCGATCTGCAGGTGAACAGTTACGTGCAGTACGACAGCGACTCGGACCTGTTCGGCACCAACACCCGTTTGCGATGGACGTTCTCGCCGCTGGGCGATCTTTTCATCGTCTATAATCACAATCTTCGGCATGACATCGACCCGTTGACCGGAGCGCCGCTCAATCCGGGAGTGCTCTTCGACCCGAATGAGCGTGTCAACGGACGGTGGGGATTTGCGTCGAATCAACTGATCGTAAAA
>JANMWU010000762.1:0-4604 GCA_031380785.1 Gemmatimonadaceae bacterium | reverse complement strand
CCCGCCGAAACGGCCAACCTGGGCGAGATGGAGCAGCCACTGGAAAAGCTCGTGGGCGAGATCGCAGAAGCCGGAACCGAAACCGCGCGCGAGCACTGGGGCGCGCGCGGCTGGGTGGTGCACCAGAACACCGATCTCTGGCGCGCAACGGCGCCGATGGACGGTCCGTCGTGGGGCGCGTGGCCGGTGGGCGGTGCCTGGCTCATGACAAACCTGTACGAGCACTATCGATTCTCTGGCGATACCGCGGACCTGCGGCGCATTTACCCGCTGTTGCGAGATCAGACGCAGTTTTTATTGGATATACTGGTACCATATCCGGCCAAGGGCTGGCTGGTCACGGCGCCGTCCAATTCGCCTGAGAATTATCCTGCATGGCCGGGCAATGGTGAGTTTTTCGACGAAGTGAGCGGCAGCTCGCTCTCGGCGTACACCATGGCCGCCGGCCCGACCATGGACATGCACATTATCCGCGATGTATTCGGCGCGTTCGGTGAGGCTGCGACGCTGCTCAGGGCCGACAGTGCATTCGCGTCCGATGTGCGTGCGGCGCGAGCGCGACTGGCGCCGAATCAGATCGGCAAGCACGGCCAGTTGCAGGAGTGGCTGGAGGACTGGGACGATCTCGAACCGCAGCATCGGCATCTGTCGCCACTGTGGGGACTGTATCCCGGCAGTGAAATCACGCCGGAACGCACGCCTGCACTGGCTGCCGCTGCGGCCGTCACGCTCGACCGTCGTGGCACGGGCGGATGCGGCTGGTCGTATGCCTGGAAGATGGGCCTTCGCGCCCGGCTCTACGACGGAGAGAAATCACTGGAGCAGTTGCGTGCGATGCTCACAAAATCATCGCTGCCGAATCTGTTTTCCTTGTGCGGGCGGGCGCTGCAGGTGGACGGCAACCTCGGCGCAACGGCCGCGATCGCGGAAATGCTGGTGCAGTCGCATCAGGATGCGATACGACTTTTGCCCGCTCTGCCGCGCGAGTGGAAGGATGGCAGTGTGACGGGATTGCGCGCGCGCGGCGGATTTGATGTGGCGATGAGCTGGTTGGATTCACGTGTGACGCGCGCGACTGTACGCGCCCACATGACCCGTCTCTGCCGCATTCAGGCAACTGGTACGGTGACAGTCACGTCTGACAGCAGGCGTGTGCGAGTTGTGCAACGTGATGCAGACGCGATCGAGTTCGCCGCCATCGCGGGGCGCAGATACGAATTGACGTTTGCTCAGTCGCGGTAGCGGCAAGGCTGTATCGACTTCCGCAAGCAATCATGGTGTGGCTGCACTATGGCCAGACTCTGCAGATAAACACCGACTGTCAGGCAATGCCTGATATGCGCGGTCGTTCCCGTCGCGCACCATTCGCTCGCGTGATCGGTGTCATGCGGCGATGCTCGCCGCCATGTAATAGCACTGGTACCGGTCGCGGCAGTCTCTTCAGCCCCCGGAGAAAAGGCAATGCCCACCACTATGCACGTCACGCCGGAAGTTCTCGCTGCAATAGCACCGACCGTGCTCCCCGACGGCCCGATTATCGTAGCAACGGACGCTTTGCCCGAATCAGACGCCGCTTTTCCCATCGCCGCTGCGCTTGCCGATCGCTCGGAGTCCGAGATCGTGGCCGTAAGTGTGATCGAGCCGATGAATGTGCCGGCCTATAGCGTCGACGGAATGGTTGTGTCGCTGGATTCGTTCGGCGACACGGAAGCGTCGCGCGATGAGGCGACGCGCGCGCAAATGTCGCGCATGGTTCCGTCCACCGCGCCGTGGCCGGTGATTGTGCGGACGGGTGATACCGCGCGCGAAGTGTGCGCGGTCGCAGACGCGATGCATGCGCGCCTGATTGTCATTGGCCGGGGACGACACAGCGGCCTCGATCGCATCTTCGGAGGCGAGGCGGCGCTCCGTCTGCTGCAACTTGGCGACGCGCCGGTGCTCGCCGTAGAGGAAGGGCTGACGTCGCCGCCGCGTCGCGTCGTGATCGGAACCGATTTCAGTCCGTTCAGTCTCTTCGCAGCCCAGGTGGCGATGTCAGTCGTTGCCCCGGACGCGATCGTCTGGCTGCTGCACGTTGGTCCGGCGTTCGGCGATTCGGGGGCCAAGGTCAAGGAACGCGCCGATGCCTATCGGACACAGTCAGCGCTCGCATTCGCGCACATGCGGGCGACGCTCGCGCACAGCCGGATCCAGTTCGAGGACATTCTCCTCACCGGCAGCGTGTCGGATGAGTTGCTTCGATACAGCATCGAGCGGAAAGCCGATCTCGTCGTCACTGCAACGCACGGCTACGGTTTCATCCGACGAATGGTTCTCGGCAGCGTTGCCGCAACCCTGATACGGCATGCGCCGTGTTCTGTGCTCGTCGTACCCGGCTCCGCGCGCACGCTCGCTGAATCGCGTGCGTCTCGTGCACCCAACAAGCACACGCGCACGCTGCAGCTCTCGCAGCTCGACGCCGAGCTGACGCAGTTCACGCGTCGCAATATGGCGCGCCCGTGTCTGATCGAGATCGACCAGACGGATTTCGGTGCTCAGGTGCTGGGTCAGGACCTACCGCTTGTGGGCGCCAGCTTCGATCGACGCCGTAACGATGTTTCGCTGATGTTCGGCACATCGGTGCTGCAGGGCCGGCACCTGACCCACAACATCAGCGGAGTGACGCAGATTGATCTGACGACGAACGGCGGTGGTGCAGATCAGGTACTTCGCATCGTGCATCCTGATGCGCAGACACTCATATCGTTAAGTTGAGCAGCAGACAGCATCGGACGGTCGACCGGGCGCGCGTCAGACATGACGGTCCGCGCGTCCGGCGTGCAGCAAACGCCAGCGCAGCGGAGATACGACGTCGTCAACGGCCGAGCCAAAGTCCGAATGCACTCGCCAAGCCGAGCGCCGTAAGTCCGCCGCCCGCGACGCGTCGCAGATCGCGCTGACCCAGCACCATCGCGAGCGCGAACTTGAGCGCCGTGTTGGCAAGCATGCCCACGGAAATCGCTTGTGCGGCCAGCGCCACAACATCCGGTGCTGCGCCAAGCCGCGCCATCGAAAATGTCAGCGCGTCCATGTCCGACAGGCCGAGCAGAAGCGCCGACGTCAGCACGCCAGCGCTGCCGAACGTGTCGCGTGAAATACGGATTGCGAAGATCGCGACCTGAAACGCCAGCGCGAGCTGTAGCGCAGATCCGATGCGCAGCGGTGAATGCAACGTGCCCTCGGACACTCCCGCCGGGCCTTTTGGCTGTCTCCACAGCACCACGCCGACCACGATCGCTCCCACCGCGAACGGTGGCGCGAGGTATGGAATGAGCGCGAGTGTGATCTTGTTATTGAGTACCGTCGCCACAACGATCACACGCAACACGAGCACCGTGCATGCCGCAACGATCCCCAGGCCGAGCGACGACGCCAGCGCGGGCTCCACACGGCTGCGTCGCGAGAATTGCAGCGTAACCGCCGTGCTGGACACGAGTCCACCGAGCAGTCCCATGGCAGCGTACCCGCGCGATGCACCAACCCAACGCTGCAGAAGGAAGCCGCCGTAGTTCACCGCGCAGAAGATCAACACGATGATCCAGAGCTCGCGCGGATTCACACCTCCCCACGGCCCCCATGATTCGTTCGGGAGCAGAGGCAGAATCACCAGTGAGAGCACGGCGAACTGCAGCGCGCCCATCAACTCTCGTTCACCCAGTCGATCGAGGATGCCGTGAATGCGCTGCTTGCTGAAGAGCGCTGCGACGACGAGCGTGCCTGTGCCGGCGGCAATCGCGCGCTGTCCCATGCCAGCCAGCGCGGCCAGTGCCAGCACCAGCAGCGCCGCAGTTTCCGTCGTGCCGTCGGAGGTCGTACCCGGCCGCCGCACAGCCAACGCATAGGCGATGACACTCAGCACGCCGCCCGCGGCCAACAGTGCGACTGCCGCGGCCGCATGCCCTTCGGCGAGCAGGTGGCCGCTGATGCCGCCGAGCAATCCGAGCATGAAGAATGTGCGCACGCCGGCAAACCGCGCATCCGGACCGGTGGTCTTGCCGCTGCGCTCACGTTCGAAGCCGACCGCGAGGCCGACCAATCCGGCCACGGCAAGGTTGCCTGCGAACGTGAATTCAGGAGTCGCGGTCATCACCTGGGTCGGCGCGCGAACGCACGGTTTTCCGATGTTCGCCGGATAGTCATTCCCCTGCCCTTTGCGTTTCCTTCATTCAGACGCGCCCGCGTACTGGAGCCGACGTGGCCGCCCGCCAGCGTGAACTTCACGGCGTTTCCGATTTTCCACTGGCAGCCCGCCGCGCGGTGTCAGCGTTTATTTCACGATCCTCCATCGAGCCATAATCCATCAGAGCCCGCTTCTTCGCATCATCGCGCATCAAGCGCGGCCTTCAGATCCGCCCAGATATCGTCGCAGTGTTCGACACCAACGCTCAATCGCAGCAATGAAGGCGGCATGTGTTCCTGGCCATGCACCTTTGCGCGCCGTTCAATCGTGGACTCGACTGCTCCCAGACTGGTCGCGTGCCGGATCAGGCGGAGGTGCCGGCACACTGCATCTGCCGCATCGGCGCCACCAACGACTTCGAATGAGATGATCGTGCCGAAGCCTT
>JANMWU010000748.1:0-4299 GCA_031380785.1 Gemmatimonadaceae bacterium | reverse complement strand
GAACGCAGCGGACGCGCGACGTTCGTGCGTCAATGCGCCAGTTGCCACGTCGTGCATGGGAGCGGCGGCGATCAAGGTCCGGAGCTGACTGAGATCGGATTGCTGCACTCCTCGGCGTGGCTGCACAGCTTCATGGAAAATCCGAAGTCGTTTCGCGGCAGCGACTCCAAGATGTTGAGCTTTGGACCACCGGCGCTCACGCATCAGGGGATCGAAGAGGTGGCGCGCTACCTCACGACGCTGCGAGGCGTGCCCGGTCAGAACCGCGTGCCCGATATCCGCGACACGTTTCCCGATCTGGCGAAACTTGGCCTGTCGGTGGCCAGCACGGGCGCGCCGGCGCTTCCGGCTCTTCGGAAACCTGCACCGGTTACGAAATGAATGACTTCCCTCCCCTCGACGCGCCGGGCGGCGACGATGATAGCGGTTGGCTTTCGGTGTGGTCCACGGCGCGCAGACCGGCGTACGGTCACAGCCACGTAAAGCTCTCTCCCCTCGACTTCACAGGACAGTTTTCGATGCGATGCGTAAAGCAGATGCTCAGCGGGCGCGGGTCACACGCGCGGCAATCCAAGCCGATGCCAACGGAGACCACCGCGCTCCGGATCGCAGCGTTTACCCGGACTCATGTCGCGGTCACACTCGCAGTCCTTGTGTTTGGCAGCGGTCTGCCGTTGGCTAGCGCGCATGCCATTCCTCCGTGGGCGCGAAAATACAACATGGCGTGTTCGGGCTGCCACTTCCCAGTTGTGCCGCGCCTCAACAGCACTGGCCTCGTGTTTAAATGGGCCGGCTATCGCATGCCCAACGAGATCGGTGATAACGTCGAAGTCAAGAAGATCGAGGAATACTTTGGTGCGCAGGGCGTCGCGCGATACGCGTATGCGCGAACGCAGCGATCCGATGCAGACGTGAACGGAACGAGTGTTCCTGGTGCCAGCATTTTCGCGGCCGGCGCGCTGGGCAAGTACTTCGGCGCATTCCTCCAATTCGAGCGTACGCCGGATGCTGCGGTGGATCTCATCGCGCAGATGAGTGCCGTCATCGGCTCGGAGCAGCGCTTCGGCGGGCTGCGGATCGGAACCGGGCATGCGCTGACCGGCGGAATGGTGGCGGGCTTCGATCGGCCGACCGGCATCCTCGCACCGCTGCCACTCGAGAGCAGCGTGACGGCAGCCGTGCCGTTCAGTTTCACGGGCGATGGCGTCGGGATCGACGGATATGTGGTCTTCGATGGGCGCGATCGGCTGGGGCTGCAGGTACTCAACAGCCGATTGCCCTCACAGCCCGTGGCTGGCGCCGTAGTGACACGCTTGGACCTCGCATTGTCGAATCAATTCATCTGGGGAAAGCACGGCGACGGCATCACCGCCATGGCATTCCTCGGCCAGATGACGGGTGTCAACAGCAATGCGCCGGAAGTTGTCTCGCGGTATACGCGATTCGCCGTGTCGGCCAACCGCTGGATTTCAAATGCGGAACTGGGTGGCGGCTACGTGTATGGGAACGATACGCGACTACCGGTTGGCGCAAACCTGTTTACCAACAGCTCGTTGTCAGGAAATGGTTACTGGTTGTCCGGCCTGTACGCGCTGCCGAAATCACTCGTGAATCTCTTTGTCAGGTATGAAGAGCTGCGGCCGCGTGATACCGGACTCAGTGCTGCACCGCGCATTCTTTCGACCCGAATCGCTCAGACAACCAGAGACCCATTCAGCACATCGTCGCTGACATCCAACCGGGTTGCAGCGTCGGTCATCGGCTCCGATGAAGATCTGCTGCTGAACGGGGCCCGGCGATACGTCGCTGGTGTCGTCCTGCCACTCAATCTTCCGCAGTATCTGCGGCTTACACTGGAAGGATTCGTGCTTGCTCCGCAGGCGAGCTCCCTGCCGAAGCGCAGCGGCGTGACCGCCGAGGTGCAAATCAATTTCTGAGCCGTGCTCGACCGCACGATGCTGTGCGGTCGAGCTATCGCAGCACGTTGAGCATCGCAACCAGGACAGCTGTCAGGCAACTTTCACGGGAGAGTGTTACAATGGGGCCATTCATCGCTGCAGGCTGGAATTCACGAGCGCTGGCCGTCGGGATTACCCTGTTCGTTGGTGCGGCCACCGTGACTGTCGCAAGCCAGCCGCCGGGGGCGGCAGCCGGCAGTCAGGCGAGCCGGCGTGCTCAGGCCGTCGACGGTAAGGCGGTCTATCTGGCCAACTGCAAGCAGTGTCACGGCGTGCTCGGTGTTGCGACGCAAACGGCACGCAGGCAGTACGAGAAAATCCCCGCACTCAACGATCCGGCGATGTACACGCGGCAGACGGATGCCCAGTTGATTGCCGCCGTCACGGCGGGCAAGGGTGAGATGAAAGGGTTTGCTGCGAAACTCTCGACGGCAGAAATCGCGGCGAGCGTCGAGTATATCCACACACTTGCTCCGCACTGACGTGTGATCGCCCATTACCAGTACGTCACACGACGATTCGCGTATTTACGGCAAGCGCACGGAACTGGAACGCCGCGTGATCGGGGATCGCCTCACCATGCGTTACAAGGTTTTGGCGCGCCCCGCGTCTAGAGCGAAAAGTGCGCCGGATCGGCGGCGAAAGCGTCGTGACAGCGCGCTGAACAGAAGTAGTACACACGCCGCTGATGCGTGACGTGCGCAGCGGCATCCGGACCGGCCACGAGCATCCCGCACACGGGATCGCGGTGCCGTGCATTTCGCTGGTAGCGAGCATCGGTCTCGATCGTCAGATAAAGCGTGACAAATGCGAGCAGTTGCGATTCGACGAACGCGACCAGCGGGGCGTATTCCGACATATCGGGTTCGAAGTCGCAACTGTTACGCATCTCGAAGTCAACGAGCATCGGGATGATGGAGAGTGACCACGAAATCGCCGCGCGGTCGTTTTCCCGGTCGAGCAGCACTCCCAGGCCGAGGTCGACCGTGGCCGGATACGCCGGAGTTGGCGAAAAATGGATGTCGACGCGGCGCCCATCAGGCGTCTCGCCCAGCAGTCGCGTTGCATTCGGAAACCGATTGACGACGGCGTCAACGCGCGGCATGACAACTTCACGCATGAGTGCGGCGCTCTTCTCGTCGAACTGCCGGAAGGCCGTCTCGCGGTGCGCCATCGTATCCGCGAGCCCGACGCTGCGGGCCGCACGCGCGCAGGTCGCGTCGGCGAGTTTAGTATCGAGCGCTACGAAGAAGCTGTCAGCGCGGTCGGAAGAGGCAGTCGGTGGAATCATGTTTTAAAGCATCACACCACAGCCTGAAGATCCGCTGAACGCTGCCTGATATACCGCGATCGCGCATGCCGCTATGCACGCGGCGTCCGAGACGACCAATGGATTGCGCGAATCTGCCAGATTCCGCTTGTCCGAGTCAGCACCATCAATTCAGCGCCCAGCGAGTTGATCGTGCGATCCCGATAGACACCTTTGGTCGTGCTGGTGGATGACGCCCAGGCGACACTGCCATCGATCACTACGCGAACAGCACTTCGCACGGATGGCACGGCACGCGCAAACTGGATGTCACCTGCAAGGTGATGCTGCGCATAATCAGCGCGCGACTCGACGCCGCCGCTCTCCTGAATGACGACATCAGCAGCCAGCAGCTTCAGCGCCGCCGCACTGTCACCGGCCGCCAGCGCTGCATGGAATGCCGCAACGACGCCGACCACGTCGGTGGAGTCACGGATTGCACGCCCGGAGTTCGCCAACGCAACCGTTGGTTGGCCCGCGTCGAGCAAATGGTGGTCTGCGGTCGCGGCGATCATAAGGGCAGGTAGGATCGCGACGGAGAGAAGCAAGGAGCGCATGTGAATCACCCAATCAGTAGGAGAGGAGAGTCGACGCGGGCATTTGGCGCGTCCATGCGGCGCCGCTGATCGACGACGCATTGCCGATCAGCGCATTGGTGGATGTTCATGAGGACAGATGGAAACTGCCGAATTTTGATGCCCTGCCCGACAAAAGAGATGTTCGTACGCCCACGCGTGGCGGTGCGCACAGTGTCCGGTTTCGTCCGTCATCGGGTGCACTACGGCGATGCCCGAGGACCACGCAAGCATCAGCCCCGCGACGCCCGTCACGATCGACGGCCACGTCACGTGGGTCACGATGTGTGCGTCGTCGCCAAGCAACCGATGAATACGACGGTCGAGCATGGCGTCGCGCTGAAAGCCCACAATGCTCCGATCGCCAGCTGTGAACGCGCCGGTCGCTGGCGACGTTCGGCGTACGCCAACAGGCCACTGTGCAAGGTGCAGGATCGCGGACGCGAGCACCATCGGA
>JANMWU010000745.1:0-3012 GCA_031380785.1 Gemmatimonadaceae bacterium | reverse complement strand
CCTTTCGCGATACATTTCGCCTCCCCCAACACATATCGCATGCAGGCTTCAGCACAGCTCGCACTCGAAGTCACCGGACTCCGCAAGTCGTACGGCGATGTGATTGCCGTGAACGGGCTCGACCTGCGTATCGGCGCGGGCCAGTGTTTTGGTCTCCTTGGCCCGAACGGCGCCGGCAAGACAACCACCATCGAAATCTGCGAAGGCCTGAACTCGCCCGACGCCGGCACGGTGCGCATTCTGGGCAAGTCGTGGGACACCGATGACGCGTGGCTGCGAAACCGCCTCGGCATTCAGCTGCAGGAAACGCAGCTGGCCGAAAAACTCTCAGTGTTCGAAATACTCACGCTGTTCCGCAGCTTCTATGAGCACGGTCGCACGGTGAACGATGTTATCGGCCTGGTGCAGCTCGGCGAGAAGCGCACGGCGCGAGTGAACAGTTTGTCCGGCGGACAGAAGCAGCGACTGGCGGTGGCCTGCGCGCTGGTTGGCGATCCCGAACTGCTCTTTCTTGACGAACCGACAACCGGTCTCGATCCTCAGTCACGGCGGCAGCTGTGGACCGTCGTCGAAGGGCTCAAGCGAGAGGGGCGCACAATCCTGCTCACCACGCATTACATGGATGAAGCCGAGCGACTCTGCGACAATATCGCAATCGTCGATCACGGCACGGTGATTGCGCTCGGCACACCGCGCGAACTGATCGCTTCGCTCGGTGCCGATCACGTGATCCGACTTGGTGTGTCGGCAGAGGCAGAAGAGGCGCATCCCATTGCGTTGCCGGAATTGCTGGCGCTTCCCGATGTCACGGGTGGGCGCGAGACGGCCGCTGGCTACGAACTTCGCGTCGGCTCGGTGCAGGCTGTGCTGCCGGCTCTGTTGACGATGGCGGCGCAACGCAACGTGTCCTGGAGCGAACTCAGTACCCACAGCGCGACGCTGGAAGATGTGTTCGTGGCGCTGACAGGCCGCGAACTGCGGGAGGGGTGAGCGATGCGACTCGAAGCGCTGAAACAATTGACACTCGCACGATTCCGTGAGTTCATCCGCGAACCCGAAGCGGTGTTCTGGACATTCGTGTTTCCGCTGCTGCTGGCGGGCGGTCTGGCGATTGCGTTCCGCGACAAAAAGCAGGATCAGTCGATCATTGCGATGGTCGCGCCGACCGCTGGTGATTCGGCAGCGATGCGCATCAACGCGGCGCTTATGCACGCTGCCGCCGGCGATAGCGCGCCGATTCGTTCACGGACGATTCCGGCTGACAGCATCAATGAAGTCTTGCGCACAGGCACTTCCGCGCTGGTCGTCGTGCCCATGCCGGGCGGTGGCGTGGAGTATCGCTACGACGCTGCGCGGCCCGAGGCACGCGCCGCGCGACAGTTGACCGACGATATTCTGCAACGCGCCAACGGTCGCCGCGACGTACTGCCGATCCGCGAAGCGACAGTGCGTGAACGCGGCTCACGCTACATCGATTTCTTCGTGCCGGGACTGCTCGGCATGAACATCATGGGCAGCAGTATCTGGAGTCTCGCCTTCGCCATCGTCACGCAGCGCAACAAGAAGGTGCTCAAGCGACTCGCGGCGACACCGATGTCGCGACTGCACTACCTCACCTCATTTGTGCTGTCGCGACTGGTATTCCTTGCCGTCGAGCTGGCGGTGCTGCTTGGGTTCGGGTCATTGATACTCGGCGTGCCGATCCGTGGATCGATCGTGACGCTGGTGCTGGTGGCATTCGTCGGTGCGGCGGCGTTCGGCGCGATTGGGCTGCTGGTGTCGTCGCGCTCCAGGACGGTGGAAGGCGTGTCGGGGCTGACGAATTTCGTGATGCTGCCGATGTGGATCTTCTCCGGCGTCTTCTTTTCGTCGAGCAATTTCCCGGCAGTGATTCAGCCGGTGGTGCAGGCGCTGCCGTTGACGGCGCTGGTGAACGGGTTGCGCGCGATCATGCTGCAGGGCGCCGGACTTGGTGCCGTGCTGCCACAGTTGGCGGTGCTGGTGGCGTATCTCGTCGTCTGTCTGACTGTCGCGCTAAAAATTTTTCGCTGGCAGTAGCGCACCGGTACGACAAGTGCGCCAGATTTCCTGATCGGTCGACTTTCACGACGCGGCGAGGCTGCTGCGGCGCCGATCGATACCTCACGGCGCTCCCGACTTCCTGATGACTTCCCTGCGCACGTCACGACTGTTTCGCGTCGCGTTTCGCGGCAGTCCCATGCTGGCATTGCTCACCGGCCTCATCGCCTGCGCCACGAACCCCGCCACCGGCAAGCGCGAACTTTCCCTCGTCTCCCAGGGACAGGAAATCGCGATGGGGCAGGAAGGCGCGAAAGCGGCCGCGGCGCAGATGGGCATCTATCCCGACTCCGCAATCCAGCGCTACGTCTCCGGGCTCGGACTCAACATTGCCAGGCATTCGGAGCGCGCCGAGCTGCCATGGAGCTACACAGTTGTCGATGATCCGATCGTGAATGCCTTCGCGCTGCCGGGCGGTCCGGTATTCGTGTCGCGTGGAATACTCACGTACATGAATTCCGAAGCTGAACTCGTTTCAGTGCTCGGTCACGAGTCGGGACATGTCACCGCCAAGCATTCGGTGAGCCAGATGTCCAAGCAGCAGATTCTGCAGATCGGTATGATCGGCGCCATGGTGCTCAAGCCGGAGCTGCAGCAGTTTGGCGAGGCGGCGTCGCAAGGACTCGGTTTGCTGTTCCTCAAATTCAGTCGCGACGATGAGACGCAGGCCGATGCGCTCGGCTTCCGCTACATGACGAATGAAGGCTATCAGCCGACCGAAATGGCGGAGATGTTCAAAACGCTCCAGCGGCTGTCGGGCGGACCGGGTACGCGCGGCACTCCGGAGTGGCAGTCCACGCATCCGGATCCCGGCAACCGCGTCGAGAAAACGCAGGAGCGCATCAAGGCCGCCAATCGATCGTTCGCGGGAGCGAAGGTTGACCGCGATCCGTTCCTGCGCCGCATCGATGGCATGATCTTCGGCGAAGATCC
>JANMWU010000674.1:0-5446 GCA_031380785.1 Gemmatimonadaceae bacterium | reverse complement strand
GGCTCGTCGAGCAGCAGCACGCGCGGCTGGATCACCATCGCGCGCGCCATCGCGACGCGCTGCTGCTCGCCGCCGGACAACGCCTGCACCTGGCGCGCCGCTTTTGCATCAAGTCCGACATTCGCCAGCGCCTCCATCGCGCGTTTGCGGCGCTCATCGCTGCCGACACCGCGCGCCTCGAGCCCGAACGCGACGTTGTCCTGCACACTCAGATGGGGAAACAGCGCATAGTGCTGAAACACCATGCCGAATCCACGTTTCTCAGGTGGCAGTGAGGTGATGTCACGACCGTCAAGCCGGATCGTGCCGCTGTCCGGTGCTTCGTAACCGGCCACCATGCGCAGTGTGGTCGTCTTGCCCGAGCCCGACGCGCCGACCAGTGCCAGCAGTTCGCCGGCGCGGATCTCGAGTGACAACGCATCGACCGCCAGCTGACCCGCGAATCGGCGCGTAACGCGATCGAGCGTGAGCGAGGCGGGGTTGGACGCGTCCTGTGCCGTCACGAGCGCTTGCTGCTATTGCGGATTTCCGAATCCCAGCGGCGCATCCACAGGTTCAGACTGTCGGCGAGCAGCTTGCGATTCATCGGCATTGGCGTGATGCCGGTCTTCGCATCGCGAACCCATTTCGGCAGCGAATCCAGCGGCAGGTCGGTACGCACCGGAATACGATACAACGAGTCAGCCGCGTACTGCATGGCCGCGCGTGACGTGACAAATTCGTAGTACTGCTGGGCCAGTTCGCGATGGCGCGTGCCTTTCATGATGGCGATGGCGTCCACCAGAATCGGCGTCCCGCTGCTCGGCACTTTCCACGAGATGGGAATCTTTGTGCGCGCTTCGAGGGTGGCGATGTCAGGCATGTTGTAGAGCGTGATGACGCCTTCGCGCCGACCAAGTTTCTGATACATGATGGTCGGGTTGAGCGCGTACTCGCGAGTCTGTGCGTCGAGCGCCTTGAGCCACGCGAATCCTTCGTCACTCTTGCCGGTCTTCGCAATGGACCGGAGAATAATCCCGCCAAAGATCGCGCGCATAGTCCCGCTGGCAACGGGATCGCGGATCACGATCTTCCCCTTCCACTTCGGATCCAGCAGCGCATCCCAATCGGACGGTGCATCCTCCGGCTTGATCGCATCGCGATTGAAGCCGATGACTTCGGGCGTCAGATACGTGCCGTACCATCGGTCGTTCGCATCGTGCGTCGACGTGTCTGCGGCGGCGGCCCACGTGGGCTTGTAGGCCAGAAACAGATCGTCCTTTGTGGCGCGCTCGAACATCTCGGCCGGTGCACCGAACCAGACATCGGCCTGCGGATTCACTTTCTCCGCCCGTACACGATCGAGAATCTCCTGGCTTCCGATGTCGAGCCACTGCACGTCCACCGTCGGATGGCGTTTCTCGAATTCCAGCTCGTAGTGCGTCAGCAGCTCCTTGCCGTGCGGTGAATACACCACCAGCACAGTACGCCCATCGCCGCAGGCTGCCAGCAGGGAGCCGGCTGCGAGAAGACTCAGAATGCGAACACGAGCGAACCGGTTCACGGCACCGGCCGACGACGCGCCGGCGGCGTTGCTTCGCCGGCATTGAGAATGTTGACAAGCAGCCGTGCGGCACCGGGCACGCCTTCCGGCAACTGACGGAACAGCGCCAGCGTCGTGAAGATGTATGTGCCCTTGCCGATCTTCGCCATCAGCAACGCGTTCGGATTCTCCGGTTCATCGGGATCGTGCATGCCAAGCACCGCGGTGTAAGACGAATCGGCGGTCGTCGGCATATAGCTGGCGCGTTCCTGCACCCAGCCGTTCCAGTCTGAGTCGCTGATGCGATTTGGTATCGTCAGCAGTCGGCTGTCAGGTTTGAGAACATGCACCGATGCGTCTTCTTCGGTCACGCGTGCAGCGGGGCGCACGAATGTCATCGGGAACGGCGCCATGCCCGGCTTTGCGATGTCGGCCTGCTGGTATTGCACGATCATGGTGCCGCCGTTCTTCACCCACGCCTGAAGCGTCGGCATTTTCGCGGCCAGCGCCGGCTGCCCCTCAATGGCCCGCGGTCCGACCACAATCACTTTGTAGCGCGCGAGCACGGCGTCGGTGATGGTAGCGGCCTGCAATCGATCGACAGTTGCACCGAGCTGCGCGAGCGTGGGCATCACGTTGTCGGCGAGGCCCGTGATGTAGCCCACCCGTGCGGTGGTGACAGCGCCCGTCTCGACCGCTTCGATTGCGACCGCTGCCGCGCGATACAAGTGCTGCGGCCGGATATGATCGTACTCGATCCGCTGATAGCCACTGGCATAGGTGACAACCTTGCCGCCGATGGTTGCATCAACACTGGCACTGATCACGTGCCGACCGCGCGGCAGCGTGCCACGAAGCATGAACGGAATCGCCACCTCTTCGTGCGCGATCAGCGTGACGGTCTTCGCCGCCGTGTCGCCGCCAAGTCCGCGAGGCCACACCAATTTCACCGTCGCCGGACCGTCAACCGCGCCGTGTGCGGTGACGCGAACGGTGAACACCCGTTCGAACGGAGTACCAGCGCGCACATATCCTGCCGTGCCGCCATCGATGGTGAGTGCAATGCGCGGAACGAACATCACCGGCATATCGAGCAGACCTCGCACCTTATCGACGTGACGATAGACGATCGGTGCACTGAGTTGGACCGGCACGCCATCCACCAATGCCGGCACCGATGCATCGGGCCGCGAAGCGCGTGCCTCATCGTCAAGCGTCGACGCGGGTTCAATAAACATGTCGCCGCGGCGCGCGGTTGGATCGATGATCGCATGACCCTGATTCATGAGCGAGTCATCAGAGCGGCGGCGCAGCCACCATGGAGCTGAACGTGGATACGAGGGCAGCGGCAGCGTCGTGACGTACGCGTCACCGGGAGCAATCGTATCGCGCGGCGCCGGCGCCGTGGCGCTGCTGGGCGTGAACACCGATACCCGCGCCACGAACGGACTGCGATTCGTCACGCGCACTGCCAGTGATGCCGTATCACCTTCGGCCACCAGTTCACGCGTGGTCGTGGCTTCGAGCAGCAGGCCACTCGATGCGGCGCCGATCTGTTGCAGCTGACCAAAGGTGCGTGCGGCACTCATGACCAGATCGGCATCGGCGGCTGACACCGACGTCGCGATCGGTTCCTCGCCACGACACATGTCGCTGCGCGAGGTGACGCCGGCCGTGCACCACTTGTCGAGCAGGCGACGGGCGCCATCGATGCGATGGAGCGAGGTCCACGGGCTCCGCAGATCCATCTGATTTCGCAGATCCGCCAGTGCTCGCGCGAGAGTGTCAAACACCGCCCGCTGCGCCAGCGAACCGACCGCGCTGAAACGGGACAGGTTCGGATCGAGACCGTCGAAGATCGTGCGTTCCTTGTCGGCCGGAGTGGCTTCGTTCACGCGCGACGCTTCGCGGCGCACGTAGTCTGGCAGTGTGCCGCGCGGCTGGTCAACGCCAAAGCCCTGACTCCGATGCTGGCTGCGGCTGAGCCCTGCGATCTCGCCGAGCGACTGACCACGAATCGCATCGTAGCTGCCGACATTCATCTTCAATGTGGCGTTGGCGGCGTTGAAGCGAGCGGCACGATAAAACTTGGCCGCAGTCCACGGCGCACCATATGTCGCAACCGGAAATCGCACCGTGTCCATGCTGGCGTCGTACGCTTCCCGGGCCAGCATGCCGGAAACCTGATGGTGACCGTGGCCGTCGCGCGGCGTCCCGCTGAACACCGCAATGATCAGGTGAGGACGGAAGGCGCGCACAATGCGCACCACATCGCCGAACACTGAATCCTTCGGCCAGTGCCTGAAGGTCTCGGCAGCCGTCTTTGAAAATCCGAAGTCGTACGCACGGGTGAAGAACTGTCGGGCGCCGTCGATACGTCGTGCGGAGAGCAATTCCTCAGTGCGAATCACGCCGAGCGCTTCGTCGAGCTCATTGCCGATGGCGTTCTGTCCACCGTCACCGCGCGTAAGCGAGAGATAAGCGGCATCGGTGTGTGCACCGCGCGCCAGCCAGCCGAGCAGCTGCGTGTCTTCGTCATCGGGATGCGCGCCGATCATCAGCACACGCGCGGTCGTGCCGAGCGAAGTCGTGAGATCGGAGAGCGCCACGGCGCCCTGCTGTGCGCGAACGGTCGTCACTGCGAGAGCGACGGCGAACAGCGCAACGGCGGCACGGCGTATGAATGAACGCACGGTGATCATCGTGGACTGTGAGGAATCGTCATACCCTGCGCAGGTGGGGAGTGTCGCACCTCGGCGCGCCCGTCAGACCTGCTGAGACGAGCGCGCCGAGTAGAACAGTGGTACCAGGCCTTCGTCGTCAGCGTGCCGCTGACGCTTTGCGAGCTTTGTTTGCTGCAGGAGCTGGCGTGGGTCGTGCCTTTGCGGTAACCGGCGCGGTAACCGGCGCGGTGACTGGTGCGAGTGCTTCAGCGATGATGCGGGCCTGGTCGGCCTTGTGCGACGCTTCGTAACCTTCAGCGGGGCTGGCGCGATCGGGGCGACCGGCGTACCGCAGCGCGAGCGTCGAACCAATCAGATATCCGAGGCGCGGTTCGGCAAACGTCCACGCGCCCATGTTCTTCGGCTCTTCCTGCGTCCAGACGATTTCGGTGAGATTCGGATAGCGCGCCAGCACGGCGCTGATCTCGTGTGCCGGCCACGGATACAACTCTTCGACGCGCACGACCGCGATGTGTTCGCCGGGATTCGCGGCGCGGATTTCGTGATAGATCTTGCCGGTGCACAGGACGACGCGCGTGATCTGTTTTTCGCGCCCTGTCGTGGTTGCGTCGTCGATCACCGGCTGGAACGCACCCTTGGCGAGATCGGCGAGGCCACTCATCGCATCGGGGAGTCGCAGCATCGACTTCGGCTGCATCAGGATCATCGGTCGGCGCGACGAGCGCAGCGCCTGACGACGCAGAATGTGGAAGTACTGCGCCGGCGTTGATGGATACGCGACGGTGAGATTGTCTTCGGCGCAGAGTTGCAGGAAGCGCTCGAGTCGCGCCGAGGAATGTTCGGGGCCCTGTCCTTCGTATCCGTGCGGCAAAAGCAGCACGAGGCCCGAGTCCTGCTGCCACTTCGCACGATCGGCGACCATGAACTGATCGATGATCGGCGCGGCGACGTTGGCGAAATCGCCGAACTGCGCTTCCCAGCACACCAGCGTGTCGGTGGCTGCGGTACTGAATCCGTATTCGAAGCCCATCACTGCGGTTTCGCTGAGCGGGCTGTTGGCGATTTCCATCGACGCCTTCGCGTTCGGCACATGCTGCAGCGGCGCGTAGGTGTGGCCGTCGTTCGCATCGTGCAGCACCGCCTGACGATGACTGAAGGTGCCGCGCTCGACGTCCTGACCGGTAAGACGCACATGCATTCCGTCTTCGAGCAACGTGCCAAACGCCAGCGATTCGGCATG
>JANMWU010000629.1:0-2633 GCA_031380785.1 Gemmatimonadaceae bacterium | reverse complement strand
CCGGATTACTTCCGAGTGTACGGCACGCGCCGCCGCTGGTTGCGCCAACACCCAGACGGCCGTCATGACACGCGCCTCGAGGTCGCCGAGGACCTTTGCAAGGCCGTCGGCTGAGAGACGTACCGTGTCATGCAAACGTGGCACGGGCGCATCCTGCGATCCGGGCTTCGGAGACCTGCGGGAATTGGCGGCGCTGGACGCTTTGCGCTTAACCACGGATCGGGGGCGAGAGGTGAGACGGGGCGGCGTTCGGCATGCTTTATGATGCATAAAGATCGCGGAAACCTCAAGTTGCGCCGGACAACCCCAGGACGGAGACTCAGCGATAGTCCCCCGACATTCGCTCACACGACTCTGCCGTCCGTGCGCACATTTCAACACACCGTTGCATCATCGCGTCTGGCTCGCTCAGCGACCTGCAATGCTGCTCGCAGATGCGACACGAAGTCGCGCAGACGCCGCACACCGATTCATGCATGAGTGAGCCTCGCAGCAGGAACTCGGCCGCCGTTGCGCACAGGCGCGCGCAATCGAGGAGCGTGGTCTGGTACTCCCGACCCGCATGATCGTGCCCATACTGAAGGCAATGTGTCGCTGCAGCTGTGCACGCTGCGAACGTCTCGAGACAATTGCGGCTGCATTCCTGCATCAACCGGTTCATCACATCATCGGCCGCTTCCTTCATTTTGCCTCGCAAAGGGCTGGTACAAAGTGGTAGTGCCCGGAACTCGTGATACAACGCCATCCTGCCATACGCTCCGGCACGCCGGGTGTCATCACAATCCGGGTGCGGCATTCTATTGAAGCTCAGTCCGCAAGTTCGTGCCCAACGGCCCGATGCTCTCGATGCCGCGTCCGTGTTCGTTCTGGTCGTCATGCGTCTGGATGCCCAGCTCAGCTGGGCGCGCGACGTCGCGGTGTGATGTGGCGCGGCCAGAATTGACCACACGGTGACACACGTCATGACGTCCACACGTCAGGCGCGGCGACATTCAATGAGTCACCGTCGGTATCTTGGACCGATGTGACCGCACGGGACAGCAAATCTACGAGCCGCTTGTCATGACGAAAATAATCGAGCGCCACCAAATTGGCCCGCAGGCTCCGCGCGGTCCGGTTTCCCACGTATCGCGACGGATATTCTTCACTCGGGTCGGGATCATTGCCGGCGCTACGCTGTCAGCCACGGCACTGCTGGCTGTAGCTGACGCGGATCGCGGCGACGAAGGCAAGCGTCCGCTGTTTTCAACAGTCGACGGGAGCGGTTTCCCGACCATCGTATTTCTCCCCGGTATCGGCGCGACCACGCGATTCTGGACGTACGTGCTCACGACGGGCAGCGGGACTGTGCTGGAAGGACGTCATCTGCTGGTTGACCTGCTGGGATTCGGTCGGTCCCCAAAGCCATGGGCGACGTACGATGTCGAGCGTCACGTCGCAGAGCTACGGCGCGTCCTGGCGCCGGAAGGACGAATCACACTCGTCGGTCACTCGATTGGTGCTCGCCTCGCGATCGCATATGCGGCCCGCTATCCCGAGCAGGTCGAGCGCCTGGTTCTCGTCAGTCTTCCATACTTCGGCGACGCAGAGCAGGCGAAGCTCTTTTTCCGCGACAAGGGCGTCAATGGCTGGATCTGGACTCATCTGGTCCCGATGGCGCTGATGTGCCTGTTCAGTCGTCGGCTCTTCGGCTGGACCTTTCCATACCTCGTCACGAGCGTCCCGCGCGTTGTTGCGGAGGACCTGACGCAAATGACATGGCGCTCGTCGACATCGACGATCTGGGAAGTCATCTACGGCCATGACCTGGCAGCGGATGTGCGGCGCATTCCCGCGACGATCCCGTTTCTCTGTCTGCATGGTGACCGCGACGACAGCGCACCGTTGGAGCGCATGCGGGAACTGCAGGCCGTGCATCCGAATTGCGTCATCCGCGTGCAGCGCGGTGCAACGCATCAGCTGCCGCTCTTCCATCAGGCATGGCTGCGTTCGGAGATTGCGTCGGTCGTATTCGCATGAGCACCACGCCCGACACGACCTCAATGCGCACAGACCATTCGATGGACGAGCATGCGATGCACGGGCACACGACTGCGGGTGAAGGGTCGACGGGCCACGCGATGCACCCGGCGTCGGCACGGGGCGCTTCGGATGGCGGTCATGGCGGCCACGACGCAACGCCGATGGGCCACAACAAACACGCCGGACACTCAGTCGCGATGTTCCGCGACAAGTTCTGGATCTCGCTCGCCCTGACGCTGCCGACGCTGGTCTGGGGCCACATGCTGCAGACGGCGCTCGGTTACACTGCGCCAGAGTTTCCGGGTGTCAGCTATGTGCCCGCGTTGTTCGGCACAGCGGTGTTCCTGTACGGCGGCCTGCCGTTCCTGAAAGGTGCCGTGCAGGAGATTCGCGACCGACTCCCCGGCATGATGGTCCTGATCGCCCTCGCGATCAGCGTGGCCTTTGGCTTCAGTGCGGCGGTGCTGTTCGGATTTCCGGGAATGCCGCTGTGGGAAGAGCTGGCATCGCTGGTGACGATCATGCTGCTGGGTCACTGGCTCGAAATGCGCTCGGTGAATCAGGCGCAAGGCGCACTGGGTGAACTCGCGAAGCTGTTGCCCGACATGGCG
>JANMWU010000931.1:0-1796 GCA_031380785.1 Gemmatimonadaceae bacterium | reverse complement strand
TTCGGCCTCGATCTGCCGCTGCCACAACAGTTCATCGCATACGCGATCCGCGTCGCGCGCGGCGATCTGGGCTCCTCGTTTGTCTATGGGCGCAGCGTTATGGAGGTGATCGTCGAACGCATTCCGGCGACGTTGCTGCTGACCGGGACCGCGCTGGTGGTCGCGGTGGCAGCGGCAATCCCGCTCGGCATCGTCGCAGCCCGGCGACCGGGGAGTGCGTTCGACGTCATTGTCGGCAGTGCCGGGCTCGCGATCTTTTCCGCGCCGCTGTTCTGGATCGGACAGATGGCCATGCTCCTCTTCGCGCTGCAGCTTGGTGTACTTCCCGTTCAAGGCATGACGGATGCGGGTTCGCTGACGCTTGGATTCGCGCACGCGCGCGATGTAGCTGCACATCTCGCGCTTCCGGCGCTCGTGCTCGCCTCACACGAAGTCGTGGTGCTGATGCGTGTGACGCGCACCTCGCTGCTGCAGGAACTGACACGCGAGCATGTACGAACCGCGCGCGCCAAGGGCGTCCGCGAACGGTTGGTCGTCCTGCGTCACGGGCTGCCGCGTGCACTCCTGCCCGTCATCGCAGTAGTCGGCGCACGGGCCGGTCAACTTCTCGGCGGCGCGGTGGTGGTCGAAGTCGTCTTCGGCTGGCCGGGGATGGGAAGGCTTTTGCTCGCCGGTCTCGAGGCGCGCGACACACCTGTCCTGCTCGGACTGTTCACGGTGCTTTCCCTCGCGGTAGTGCTAGTGAACCTCGTGACCGACATTGTCTACGCCGCCCGTGATCATCGAATTCGGTTTCGCTGAGCAACCAGCTGCGCCGACAGGCCGCCGGCCACTCTCGCGCCGCTCCACGTTTGGCGCGATGCTCACGCTCCCGTCTGGCCGCGCGGGGCTCTCGCTGCTCGCCGTCATTCTGGGAGCGGCCGCACTGGCACCGTGGTTGGCGCCGCTCGATCCGTTCGCGCTCACCGGCGGACCGCTATCGCCACCGTCAGGCATGCATCCGATGGGAACTGACGCGCTGGGACGAGACGTCTTCAGCGGCATTGTCTACGGAGCACGCGCATCGCTGACGATCGCGGCGGCAGTCAGTGTGCTGACCTTCGCGTGCGGCATGCTTGTCGGTCTGGTCGCCGGATACTTCGGTGGTCTGGCCGATGATGTCCTGAGCCGCGTCACAGAACTGCTGCAGGTGCTGCCACGATTTCTGCTTTTGATCGTTGCCGTGGCGATCATCGGCCCCGGCGTCGACCGGCTGGTCGTGACGCTTGGCCTGACGTCGTGGGCGGCGCTATCGCGCGTTGTGCGCGCCGAAGTGCTTGCGCTCAGGAACGCGGACTTCGTGATCGCGAAGCGGGCCGCCGGAGCGACCCACCTGCGCATTCTTCTGCGCGACTTGCTACCAAACGTCATGCCCGCCGCACTGGTGCTGAGTGCATTGCTGGTCGGTCAGATACTTCTGCTCGAAGCGAGTCTCGGGTTTCTCGGCCTCGGCGATCCCGGCGTCATCAGCTGGGGACTGATGGCGTCCCGGGCGCACGAGTTTGCACGCGTGGCGTGGTGGCTGCCCCTCTTCCCGGGGCTTGCCATCGGCAGTGCGGTTCTGGCAGCCAACCTGCTGGCGGATGCGTACGCGACGGCGGTGAAACACGCGTAACGGCATAGTCGCGCCGACACTGAGCCTCGCGATGCACGTGCAGCGGCGGCACCAGCAAAATTTCGCTTGGCGCCGCCGCCACCGCTGCTGCAGTTCAGGGCGTGCAGGCCTTGCCGTGGTCGGCGTGATTCCCCGCTGCCTT
>JANMWU010000579.1:0-8214 GCA_031380785.1 Gemmatimonadaceae bacterium | reverse complement strand
GCTGGTGCGAAACGCGGAGACGTGGTTCTCGATCCTGCCGTCGGCAGGTGTGACGTGGAGCCGAAAGTTTTGAGTTTCCCGACGGCCGGGTGCCGTGGCAGTGAGCACCGACCCTTCAGGCGATTTCATTTCTTCGCGTCGAGCGCGAACATGAACGGCTGAATGACCTGCTGCCGAACCTTGCGCCCGTTCGCGAGCAGTGCGGGCGAGAAGCGAAAGCCCGGCAGTGCGGCTTGCACCGCGTCAGTAAATCGTGCATCGGTGCTGTTCGATGCCTTGAAGCTTGCGAGTTCGACCAAACCCGCAGTATCGACAACGAACTCCGCCAACAGCTGCCCCTCCAATCCGGACGCGCGAAGTTCGGTCGGATACTCCGGTGCTTTCGCGGTGGGAAGCACTGCGACAGCGGTCGCAACTTCCTTCTCGCCGTAGATCCTGTTGTCGCGTTGCGCCGACGCACTGATCCCAGCCACATCGTTCCTGAACGCCGGTGTGCACGCCGCGATCGCGGCAGTGATGGCGAGCGCGGCGGAGAGTACGACGCGCGGCGAACGGATTGAGGCAATCGGACGACGCATGGCGGAAATCCTTTGCTGAAGGTGTGAGTCGAACGCGGCAATCATCGGGGCGGACGGATGCAGCGACTGTCGTTGGGCAATTAGAACCAGCAGCTGTGCGTACATCGTCTGATCTGACGCGTTCCGCAGCGTGCGCAGATCGCAGTCCATCTCGATCGCGAGGCGAAGTCGTCGCGCCTGCCACCAGACCGCCGGATTCCACGGCATGGCGGCAATACAGAGTTCCGACAACCAGAGCAGGAGCGTGTCGCGCGCTGTGCAATGTGCCAGCTCGTGCCGCAGGATCATGGCGCGCAGCGAACCATCGAGGTCGGCAATCCACGAAGGCACCGCGATTCGCGGACGCAACACGCCCACCGCGGCCGGCCCGATCTCATCGCTGACGAGAACGCGCTGGCCGTCGAGCGATACGGCGCTGGCCTTACTGGTCATGCGTCCGAGCAACCGCTGCGCGCGGAACAAGCGGTGCAGGAGCATGAGCGATGCTGCTGCCCACGCACACACAAAACCGAGCGCGACGCCTGATGCGACCGCGGCGGAGATTGGCGACATCTTCGCCGTAAGTGCGTGCGCGGCACCGAGGGCAGGCGCGACGGCCGACGTCGCAGAAAGTGACGGGACGGGTTCGCGTGGGAGCAGCTGCGCGACCGCCGGCCATGCGACGCTGATTGTTATGGCGAGTGCCCACACCATGCGTGACTGATGACGCGTGGCTGACGCGGCGGCACTCGCGCCGAACGCGGCGGCCGCGAGGAGTGCCGCAAACAGCACGCATGCAAACGCCCAGGTGAGCATCAATCCTCCGTCTCTTCGTGTGGGTTGCGTGTCGCGATCGCATCGCGCTTCGCGAGCTCGCGCGCGAGTCGCTGCAGCTCGGCCGGCGAGATGCCGTGATCGTCGACGAGCTTCGCGATCAGCGCCGTCGGTGATCCGTCGAACAGCGTGTCCAGCAGCTTCGTGACGGCGCTCTTCTGCGCCGTACGCTGTCTGACGCGCGGGTAGTAGCGGTGCACGCGTCCTTCTTCTTCATGGCGCAGGAACTTCTTCGCCTCGAGGTTGCGCAGGATCGTCAGCACAGTGGTGTAGGCGAGTCCGGCGTTGAGGTCCTGCCGGACTTCCTCGACGGTGCCGGAGCCTCGGGACCAGAGGACGGTCATGACGTCGAGTTCGCGGAGTCCGAGGGCGGTGGAGGGGGGCATGACGGAAAGCAGTGGGGCGGCGTCAGCTACTATGGTCGTAGTACTATGTGACGCGCCGCGCCAGTTGTCAACTATCATCGTAGTAGTTCATCGCCCGACGGCTGTCCGCGCTGAGATGCCAACAACGCCGGCCAGCGTCACACACAAAGCGAAGGCGATCGCCACCGCTGCCACCGCAGGGACTGACCTCGCGCCCTGCACGAACCCCGTTCCCATGCCGGCCAGAGTGGCGACGACGAAACTGAGTGCTGCGCGAGCCGCGGTCACTCGACCGCCGCGGCGACCGACGACGAAGACGAGCGCAGCGGATGCCAGCGAGACCAGGGCGACGACGAGGTAGCGAAAGTCGGATCGCGTCTGTGCCGCGCGCACGACGCCGAAGAGCAACGGCGCGCCGGCGAGTACGATGGCAAGCGCGCGAGCGTGTGGACGAACGACAGGTGTCGACGTTGGCGCCTCGGCGGTGCGGCCAGCAGGATTCGCGTGCTCAGTCGCTCAGTCGCAATCAATCACGCGTCGACCGCTCTTTCCGAGAATATGCAATTGCGGATGCCCTCCATTCGACTCGTACTCGGCGCGCTGGCCGTCCAAGGCGCCACCACGAAACTGCAACGTGGACGACGCCGGATCGAAGCGATACGTGCCGCCCGCGTACGTGCCGCTGCCCGTGATTGTCAGTGGCGCGGCGTCCACCAGTGCATTGCCGGCGAAATACACACAGTGGTACCGCTTCGCGGGCACGCCTCCGCCGCTGCCGGCTGGCCCTGGCTTGGCGGCGGCAACAGGGTGCATGCCGCGCAACACCTCGTCGTTCGCTTCGCCGCCCGGCACAGGCTCCGTCGGTCCGGAACCAGCAGCACGCAGCTGCGAGCGGGCATCCGAGAACACCGCACAGCACACCCACGCGTCTGAATAGCGATTGAAGCCGAGCGGATGTACGCGATAGGGCGTGTACAACCGACCGTCGAGCTGGTTGGCACTGTCGTCACGTCGGTCCGTAATGATCGCCTTGTACCACTTGCCATTGTCGACGTACTCCACGCGCTCGCCAACCTTGACCGTCAGCGATGCGAACGCACGCGACGGTTGTGACTGCGCTGCAGCCTTCGTGTGTGCGCAGAGCATCGCGGCGAAGGCGAGGCAGAAGTTTGCCAGCGCCGACGTCATCCTGGTAGACATCGTTCTGTGCGACATACTCACATCTCCTGGATCGGGAATGCACCGGAGGACTGCCGGCCGACACGTCCGGCTTCTCCATGATCTCAGCGTCCGGCGACGCCAACATCGCGTACCTTCGCCCCTATCTTACTTGATGAAACGCACAGCAGCGCGGCTAAAGCAGTGTAATTTTCCCGTCAGCGTTGACATCCCGACGCGTGGAGCCGACGCCTGCGTTCGCCTGGACAATACCGGTGTCCGTTGCACGCACCGAGACCGCGATGGGCGTCCGGCGAACGACGCGCGCGCACGGCTCCGACACCGCCATACTCTGCCCGCTTTAGTCCGGATGCACTGGCCGACTTGCCTCGGAATGCATGGCCGAATTGAACCGGATCAGCTGGCGCCTTGACCGGAATACGCAACAGGGTTCGGCTGCGATGCGACCGCGCCAAAGCTACGCTTGCTCGCTGGCACCCGGTCACATTGTCATCAGCAAACCGGGTTAGGCGCATTCGGATCACTTAGTGAATTCTACCGCGTCATTGAACTCATTTTACGGCGACGCTCGTCAGAAAACACTCGTGGAAACGGTCAGCGTGAACCGCATTTGGGTCAGGCGGCGTGCGGCGCGGCCCCGCTGACCTCAAGCCGCCAAGCGGCGGCAGCGAAGACGGCGTACGCGACGAGCGCCGTCACTGCGAAGGCACGGTCAGAGGTCGGCGGGGGAGCGAGAAACGTGTTATACGCCTGGATCGCCAACAAGAACCCGCCGAAGCCCCAGATTGGTATCGGCCGTATGCGTGCGGTCCGCCGGGAGAGCCAGATCCCGGTCAGCAGCAGGACACTTTCAAGAGTGTAGGCAAGCGCGCGCGCGTTCCAGAGTCCGAAGCCAACCTTCGCGGAATTGCCATACAACGGCAGATCCGGGACATGGACGACGGCATCGAGAATCCAGTGTGAGAATACGGCGACGCCAACTGTCGCCGCCGTGCGCCGATTGGCGGGGCGCACTACAAAATGGTAGCACCCGCCAACCGCGACAGACCACGCGAGCGCGGTCAGCAGACCGTGCGTGTATGGCATGTAGTACAAGTCCAGCGCATTCGACGCCGTGAAGTGCGGGATGATGCGGACTTTCTCGACGCCGAGAAGCACAAGCGGTGCCCAGAGAACATCCAGGAACTGGACGGCCAGAAAGAGCACCCAAAGCGGTACGCACGGTTCGAGCTTCTTCGCTACGAAACTGGGGCCGTAGTGGCCGACGAACATACGAATCCTCGCTTGAAACAAACCTGCTTGAGCCGCCTTGTATCTACAGAAAGAATGAAAGTGCGGTAAATCTGATCCGGGTGTCAGCTCAATGTCGTCTCAGCGGGACAGGGTTCGGCTTCGCTGCGGCTGCACTGCACTAGAGCACCACCAGATGGGCTGGCGTCGCACCCTGCACCGCATCGCGCCCGATCGACAGATCGAAGGTGACGAGACAGCCGCGATGCTTTACCGCAAGTGCGAGCAGATACACGTCAGTCAATTGCCGCGGGCCGTGAATTCGCGTGGGATTGATGTCGTTTTCGTCAAGCAGACTGACGTCGTCCGGCCAGAACTGATGAACGTGTGCGACGGTCATCTCACGTAAGCGATGTACAGTCTCGTGAACAGCATGCGGACGCGGATACTTTGGGTGCGACAGGATCCGCACACAACCGTTCTGCGTGATGGGGCACGAGGCCCAGCCGGCAGCGGCGTTGGCGGAGAACCAGCGCAGCGCGGCGCTGTGCGAAGCGTGACCCGCGTCAAGGAGAGCGATCAGCACATTCACATCCAGCAACGCGCGCATCAGTACACGTCGTCGTCGCGCAGCTTGTTGATCATCTCGTTCGTCACGATTCGGCCATTGGCCGGGAATGGTCGCAGGCCGAACAGCGCCGGTTCCTCGCGCACAATGGTGGGTGGCGCCACCGGCGCAGTCAGCGCCTGGCGCAATAGCTCAGACACGATCGCACCGGCCGTCTTCCGCTCACGCTTGGCGCGCTCCTTTGCGGCCTGCAGCACGTCGTCGTCGATGTCCAATGTGGTTCGCATGCATCAGATGTTAGTGCATCACGCATCAGATGTCAACGGTGCCTGTCGCAGTCTTGGCCGATTGGTTGACCGATGATCCCGAGCATGACACGGGAATGCTGACGCGAAACGGAAGCTGTGGCTTGCGGAGCCCGTTGGCGTTCAGGTTTCAGGTGCTGTGACGTCTGTTCAGGCGGGTGGTGGATCGCCTTCGCTGATGCTTTCGCGAGGAGGCGCGCATGTCGTCACGTCCGAGCGGCGCGGCTCCGGGTGGCCGACTACCGCACCCACTTTGCGATGATGACGATCGCAACGGATGCCAGGTGCCGCTTCGGAAAACGGCTGTTGGCCGTCGCCATCGCGGTCAGCAATCGACGGATTGAGATCGAAGCGACCAAAGACTGGACGCCGCGATCAGCAGGCTGACCGGCGACCGCAATTTCGCGATGAGCATCGTCACGTGACTGCAGACGCATCGGTCGCGGGCCAGCTGGCATCCGCACCTGCATGCGACACCGCTCTGTTGCGATGCGACCGCAGGAAACGTACAGCTGCGATGCGACCGCCTGTAAGATTGCACCCGTTGGTTGCGTCTGAATTCAAACGGTGTGCCTGACGGTCAAGCTTACGTCGGTAGCAACGCTTCACCAGCGCAAAGGAACCGAGCTGCGGCTCACTTTCGCCTTTAATCCGTGTTTCGTCAACAGGATGCCCAACGTATCAGCGCGCGCGCAGTGTCCGCCGCCGACAACCGCTCGACTTCGCATCTGCGTGACACGTCCTCTCTTCTCCTGAAGTTGACGTTGCCGTCTTGTGGTGCCACTCGCCCGACCATAAGCTGACGGGAACTCCAGTGCGGGGTCGCGAATGAGACCGTGGTCGGAGAAATCTTCGCAGACCCGGAAATGTCGGCGCGTTGTCTGTATCCGAAGCAGAACAGGACTAATTCATGTCGACTGAACACTCTGGCTCCGTCGCTTGCGTAGTCCTCGCCGCTGGCACCTCCACGCGCATGGGCACGAACAAGCTCCTCCTGCATCTCGAAGGTGAGCCAGTCGTGCGGCGCGCCGCACAGCACGCGCTGGCAGCAGGCCTTGAGCCCGTTGTTGTGGTCCTGGGACATGAGTCTGTGCTCGTCAGGCAGGCGATCGGCGACGTGGCGTCACGCCTCCAGCTCGTCGTGAATCCGGACTACATGCTGGGCGTGAACAGCTCGCTCAAGGCAGGCATCGAATCGCTCCCGGCAACGGTCGGCGCAGCCGTCGTCATGCTCGCCGACATGCCGTTCGTGACGGCGGAGATGTTGTCAGGCCTGCTCACGAAATATCGCGCGTCGACCGCGCCACTCGTCATCTCGGACTACGATGGCGTGAATGCACCACCCATGCTCTACGACCGCGCACTGTTCGGAGAACTGATGACGACGGAAGGGGAGGGATGCGGCAGAGCGGTGGTGAAGCGACATCGCACCGATGCGGCAGTGTTGACCTGGCCCGCCGCGGCGCTGAACGATCTCGATGTGCCCGCTGACTACGACCGTATTCGCGAGTCGATGAGCCGCGGCTGAACAATACTATTCATGGCGGCCCCGCCGATTGTGCGGTGCTCGACTGGGGATTCGACGCCGTCGCAAGTTCTGAGTGCTGCATTGCGCACCAGAGCGGGTCCTGAGGGACCAACAGTTCCGCAGATCAGGAATCAACGCCGACGCCGTACCGATCGAGCAGCGCGCCAAGCCCGCGAAACTCGGACGTCAACGCCGTAATCGTGGTGACCGCGCGCAGCGACGGCGCCGCGCGATCAAAGAGCGCTATTCCGGTTTCGTCAGGATCGTAGCGAAGCCTGAACCGAATGCCATCAAGTTCCGGTTCCCACGCATGGAGTTGCTCGCTCTGTTCTCGCGCGGCGACATGGTCGGCGCCCATGGACAACGCACCGGTTTCGCCGAGCCTGGCCAAGCCGGGACCACAGAGATCGGCGACGTCGAGCGCGCGTCGGGTGATCGTCTCTATCCACGACCGCTCGCCCAATGCTCGCATCGCCACCAGACGAATGCCGCTCGCAGCATCGAGCGGTGTGGCCAGACGAAGGATCGATTCCGCGAACGCTCCCGCGCGCGATTCGGCGAGATAGCAGACGCGGTAAGCACCCGTCGGCGAGTCGAAGCGACTTGCGGGTGGAGATCCCGCAGTCGGACCGAAATGCAGCGCACCGGCGATGCCGCGATGCGTCCGCACCACGCGGTATAGGATCGTACTCACTGGAACGACGGTGATGAGTGGCGCGAGGCCACTCACGCGCCACCACTCTCACCGGCAGCGGTCGCGACGGAAACCGCGCGCGCTACGTCGCCACGCAGCAGCAAGTCGCGCAGTGTCGGCGCGTCGGGCTCGCCTGAATCGCGCAGTCCGTCGAGCTGGCCGGCGAAGGTCCACGGCGGTGGCGCACCGAGAGCTGCGCGGACAGCGGCCAGACCAGCCACCACGCGACCGTCAACGAACTGCCACGCGGGATATGCGAAGCGGTTCGTCCCCAAAGGCAGCGCCACGATCGTGCCGGCTCGGTCGCGCTTGCGAAGCGCCTCGGTGCTGGTGAGTCCCAGCAGTATCATCGTCTCGCCTGCCTCGAGCATAGGCGTGCGGTCAGCGTAGGCCTGGCGCCAGAGGGCGGTGCGCGCCTGTGCCGCCGCCAGCGGGTCTTCCGACGCGGCCGCAGGGTTCAATTCGGCAATCTGCACCAGCATCCGAGCCAGTGCTCCGCTCCCTGTCGGGGCGGCGATGGCCTGCGAAACCAACTCTGCGCTGGCGTGCTCCAGCAGGCCGTCGACGGCAGACACAAGTCGGGTGCGGAGCGCATCCCGGAAAGCAACGGCTGTGTTGAGCGACCGGACGGCCATTTTCGACTCAGAACGTAGGAGCGAAAGAAGTTGCTGTCAGGAATCTACGCATGAGTCGGAGGATCGCAACTGTTCCCCAGCCCAGTGTCGCGCGGACAGGCGAATCAGCCATCGAGATCCAGGGAGTTCTGCTCCCTATTTCTTCGCCCCCGGCTTCTCCACCGGCGCTGAACTCGGCGCACCCAGCGGAATCGCCGTCCGCCCCGCCGTATCCATCGACGGCAACGCTGCGCCCGGCGGAGCCTGCGTGCCGAGTATCCCGGCCTCGCCGCCAAACCAGTTCAGCGTGCGCGACGCCATCGCAATTTTCTTCGCCGTC
>JANMWU010000557.1:0-1777 GCA_031380785.1 Gemmatimonadaceae bacterium | reverse complement strand
CACATCCACGCCGGTCGTGCGCGTGTCGATCGCGTTGGTGAAGAAGCGACCGCCACCGATGCCTGGCTCGCCGTTGGCGGCCAGAAAATCGCGCACCGCCGTCTGCGTCAGATTCTCGGAGAGCACGACACGATCAGCAATATCGATCTGGTAGTAGTCGGCCGTGAAACTGAGCGCAGGTACGGGCTGCCACGTGACGCCACCGCTCAGGTTCTTGCTCTTTTCCGGTGTCAACGGCTTCGCCCCCAACAGCTGCGCGGGCCGGCTCGAAACCGGAAATGTCCGAACCTCAAACGGAATTCCGCCAATGAAGTTCGTCGACGTAGCTGTGAACCAGCTCTGCTGCAACGACGGCGCACGGAATCCGGTGCTGTACCCGCCGCGCACTGCGAACTGCGGCACCGGTGCAAAGCGCGCCGTGATCTTGCCGGTGGTCTGGCTCCCGAAGTCGGAATAGTTCTCGTAGCGCACAGCACCACCAAGCAGCAACATGGTCGTCAGGTCGGATTCGACGTCAGCGTAGAGTGATGTATTGTGGCGCGATGCATCTGTTTCATCGGTCGGACGGAAGCCGGGGAACACTTGCGAACCCGCAGCTGCGATACGCGTCGTCGGATTGCCGCTGGCGTCGAGCACCGGCACCTTGCCGTCCTGCCACGACCCAGGCTCGCCCTGCGTGATCCGGAACTGATCCTTCCGCCATTCAGCGCCCGCTGCCAAACGGACCGGCACCGCGCCGGCCTTCACTTCGCGGAACAGGTCGAGGTTCGAGGTTGCCTGACTGAAGATCAGCGTGCCAGCGTCGTAGGCCGTCTTGCTGGCGTTGCCAAACGACGCGTTGTTGGTGTTGCTGATCAGAAAATTGTGCGAGTTGCGACCGACTGTCTGGCTCAGATCCCATTTCCAGCCGGCCGCACTGCCCTTCGCGCCGACGGCTCCAGAACCGTCCCACAACGTGCTGTTGATCAGTGGCAGGAACCCGTTCGGAAAGAGCGACCGCACCGTGCGATCGTCATTGGGACGCCGCCAGAATCCGGGCGCTGTCGCCTTGCGTCGGCTGCCGCCGCCGAACGCATACAGCTCGACACCGTTCGCGAACGACGTGCCGGTGGACAGCATTCCGACCAGATCACTCGTCTGTGCATCGCCATACGTGTTGTTGATGCGGTTGCTCGACGCTTCGCGCGCGTCGCCCGCGAAATACTGGACGCGCGGATCGGCGGAGGATCGATCGGTCCGCTGCCGGTCGCGCACTTCGACGCCCGTGTGGAAATAGCTGCCACTACTGTTCGCGACGCCGCTATTCGCCGACCCCTGCCAGACGCGCCCGTCGCCCAGCGACGTCACGCCCGACTGAAGATTCAGTTCGCTCGGCGCATTCGTCTTGAGCACGATGTTGATCACGCCGGCGATTGCGTCGGAGCCATACTGCGCCGCCGCACCGTCCCGCAGCACTTCAATGTGATCGATCATGCTCGCCGGAATCGCGTTCAAGTCCACCGCGCTCTGCCCGCGTCCAACGGTACCGTTCACGTTGATGAGTGCAGCGGTGTGACGACGTTTCCCATTGAGAAGCACCAGCACCTGGTCAGCGCCCAATCCTCGCAGCGTCGCCGGACGCACAGCATCGGTGCCGTCGCTGATCGCGCTGCGCGGAAAGTTCACGCTCGGCGCCAACGCCTGAATCATCTGCGCCGTCTCGGTGCGGCCCGTCGCCTTCAGATCCACCGCACTGAACACGTCCACCGGCACCGGCGACTTGGTCACCGTGCGCTCC
>JANMWU010000524.1:0-2395 GCA_031380785.1 Gemmatimonadaceae bacterium | reverse complement strand
CAATCTCCGCCGCGGTGGTTCGAGCTCCTCGCGGCTGCCCCTGATTCCGGGCCACGAAATCGCCGGCGAAATCATCGCACTGGGGGCGGCTGTTCGCGATCGCCGCCTCGGTGCACGCGTGTGCGTGCACTACGTCGTCTCGTGCACGCATTGCGTGCACTGTCTCGCCGGTCGCGAGCAGTTCTGCACCACCGGACAGATGATCGGCGCGCAACGCCCGGGAGGATACGCCGAGTTCGTCGCCGTGCCGGCACGCAACGCCGTGGTGCTTCCGGAAAGCGTCAGCTATGTACACGGTGCGGTGATGATGTGTTCATCGGCCACGTCGCTGCACGCGCTGCATCGTGGTCGCATCGCCGCCGGTGATACGGTGGCGGTGCTCGGTGTCGGTGGACTCGGTATCTCGGCCGTGCAGCTCGCGCGCGACCTCGGTGCATCGCGCGTCTTCGCCATCGATCGCGACGCCGGAAAGCTGAAGGTTGCCGAATCACTCGGCGCGACAATCGTCAACGCCGCTGATGGCGACGTGGTCGAACGGGTACGGAAGCTGACTGGTGGTGCCGGCGTCACGATCGCGCTCGATCTTGTCGGCGCGCCAGCCGTCACACTGCAGGCGTTACAGATGCTGGCCGTGCACGGACGCGCGGTAGCGGTCGGCATCCATCCGAAAGCGATGGAACTGCCGGTGTATCGAACCGTTCTCGGGCCTGAAGTTGAACTCGTTGGCGCCAATGATCATCTGCTGTCGGAGCTGCATGAGTTGCTCGGCATGGCGCAGCGAGGTGCGCTCGATCTGGGCCCGATCGACGTGCGCACCATTCCACTCGAATCCGCGCCGGTGAACGCCGTGCTCGACGCGCTGGACAACTATCAGGCACCGTTCCGCACGGCGATCGTGATGGCGTGACGATGCCGGCGGCGGCACCAGCAGTCACGACAGCCATGGGCGAGAGTCGCGTCGACTCGATCGACGCTGTGCGCGGGGCGATCATGATCGTCATGGCACTGGATCATGTCCGCGATTTCATCCATCGCGCAGCGATGACCAGCTCCCCAACCGATTTGTCGAAGACCACAACGCTGCTGTTCTTCACGCGGTGGATCACGCACTTCTGCGCGCCAGTGTTCATGTTCGCCGCGGGACTCGGCGCGTTTCTGTATTGGCAGCAGGGCAAGACGCGCGGGCAGCTCTCAGTCTTTCTGCTCACGCGCGGCGCGTGGCTGATGCTGCTCGAGCTGACAATCATGCGCTTCGCGTACAACTTTGGGCTCACGGCCAGCTATCCCGTGCTGCTGCTGGTCCTGTGGGTGCTCGGCCTGTGCATGGTGGTAATGTCCGCCGTGGTCTGGCTTCCGCTTCCGACAATCGCCGTCGCAAGTGTGGCCACGATTGCCCTCCACAACACGCTCGACACGATTTCGGCGAAGCAGTTCGGCGACGCCAGTTGGCTATGGAGTGTTCTGCATCAACCTGGCGTGTTCAACGCCGCTGGTGCGCTGGTGATTGTCGGTTATCCATTGGTCCCATGGATTGCGGTTATGGCGCTCGGCTTCGCGTGTGGCAGGCTGTATCAGCTCGAGCCGAAAATGCGTCAGAACCGACTTGCCATGATCGGCGCGGTGCTCTGTGTCGGATTCGTGGTGGTGCGTGGGCTCAATCACTACGGCGATCCGCAACCGTGGTTTACCCAGTCCTCTGCGACTTTCACGTTGCTGTCGTTTCTCAACACCACGAAGTATCCGCCGTCATTCGCGTTCCTCCTGATGACGCTTGGGCCGGCGCTGCTTGGCCTTGCGTGGGTCGATCGCGTTTCACCAGCGCGCACAAATCCGTTGGTCGTTCTTGGGCGAGTGCCACTGTTCTATTTCGTGACGCATTTCTTCGCCGCGCACATCGCCGCCGCGGCGCTCGCACTCGCGCGCTACGGATCCACGGCATGGGCGTTTGTTGTCAATCCTGTCCCTTCGATGGGTGCGCCACCTGGGCTGTATCCCAAGGATTTCGGCTACGACCTGTGGGTCGTTTACGTCGTCTGGGCGGCGATTGTGATTGCGCTCTATCCCGCCTGCCGATGGTTCGCATCGGTGAAGGCGACGCGACGTTGGTGGTGGTTGAGTTACCTCTGACAACGCCTTCGTTCGCGAGTGTCTGCCGGCTAGGGTCGCGGAGCGAACAACCCATTCGCTTCCGGTGACGTCAGTTGCGCCGAAAGTGTATCGTACGTGCCGGCGCTAAGCACTTCCCTCGCGGCCGTGCGTATGTGCGCCATCACCGAACGCACCAGATGCGGACCAACACTCACGCGAGCCACGCCAAGCTCGCGCAACGCGTCGATCGGCGGTGACCCAGGTCCAACGAGCAGGTTGATCGGCGCTGCAATCGCTGCCACGAGCC
>JANMWU010000512.1:0-1870 GCA_031380785.1 Gemmatimonadaceae bacterium | reverse complement strand
CGGCCCGAAGAAACGCTCGAGGCATACCGCCTCGCATCGTCACTCGGCGCCGACTACATCGAGCCTGATCTCGTCAGTACAAAAGATGGAATTCTTGTCGCACGACACGAAAATGAGATCGGCGGCACGACCGACGTCGCATCGAAATTCCCTGAACGCAAGCGACTCGGCGCCATCGATGCCGATACCGTCACCGGCTGGTGGACCGAGGATTTCACGCTGGCCGAGCTGAAGACGCTGCGCGCACGGGAGCGCATCGCGTCGCGAGGGCATTCGTATGACGGGCAGTTTGAAGTCGCCACCTTCGACGAGATTCTCGATCTGGCCGTGACGCTGGGTCGCGCACGCAAGCGGCCACTCGGCGTGTATCCCGAAACCAAGCACGCCGCCTATTTCCGTCGCATCAATCTTCCGCTCGAGGAAAAGCTGATCGCATCGCTGACGCGCGTCGGATGGAATCGCAAGTCGGCGCCGGTCTTCATTCAGAGCTTCGAGATCAAGAGTCTGATCCGCATGCGACCGATGACGAAGGCGCGATTGATTCAGCTGGTGAATGTCACCCAGTCGCCACCCGATTCTTCAGGTGTGACGTTCAGGGCCATGCAAACACCGGCGGGCTTGCGCAGCGTTCGCAGATACGCCGACGGCATCGGCGTGGCAAAGGAACTGATCGTGGACACGGCGGCTGACGGCAGCATGGGTCCGACAACGACGCTTGTACGCGACGCGCATGCGGCTGGGCTGCTGGTGCACATCTGGACCATTCGCAGTGACGCGCCATTTCTGCCGGCGATGTGGAAGGGCGATCAGGCGGCCGAGGTGCAGTTTTTCGCCAAGGCCGGCGTGGATGGGATGTTCACCGATTTTCCGGGCAACGCAGTCCACGCGCTGCGCCCGTAGCGCGAACTCCAGCCACAGTTTGCTGTCTGCAGCACGCGCGATTCGCTGCGCCGTTGGATACAATTGCCAGCATGTGGCTCATTCTGCTTCCCATGCTGGCGCAGGTCCCGGTGGATCGCGCCGTGCTCGAGTCCGAACATGCGCGCGAAGCCGGGTTTCCGGCGCTGCAAGCTGCGATTTCGGGTCCTGATGTTCGCGCGCAACGACTGGCGGCCCGCGCCGTCGGGCGGATCGAGAATCCGGCGCATCGCGACGCGCTGATTCCGCTCTTTTCTTCACCTGACGCCGGCGTGCGGCGCGCCGCCGTCAGTGCGCTGGCACAGATGCGCGCGCAGTACGACTTTCCGGCGCTGCTCCGCACCGAGAACGACGCATCGGTGAGGGCGGTGATCTACGAGGCCGTCGGCCGTGGAAGGCCGATCGACGACGCCGCCGAGTCGCTGCTCGTTGCCGGGCTGTTGGACGCGGACCCGAGAACGCGAGCCGGTGCTGCGCGAGGGCTGGAATCGTTCTTCCGGCTCAACCCTGCCCCGCGCAAACCGACCACCGGCACGCTCACCGCGCTACACGCGGCATTCGCCGCGAATCCCGGCGAGGAATTACGTGAGCTGGTGCTGCTGACGATGAATGCCGCAGCCGACGGCGACGCAACGACGATCGCGCTGGCGCTGCGTGATCCGAGCCCGCAGGTGCGTCGGCTTGCGGTCATCGGTGGTCGCGCGTGGGTGAGCGACACATCGCCGATGGTCCAATATCAGGCGCTCCGCGTCTCGCGATCATGCGCGAAGGCGACTGAAGCGGTACGGAATCGCAACGACCATGTCGCGATTGCGGCGGTCGAGATGCTCGGTACGCTCAAGTGCGCCGGCTCGCCACTTTCGTCACTGGTGACGACGGGCCGCAACTGGCGCATCCGCACCCACGCGCTGGTGGCGCTGGCCGCGGTGGATCCGGCTGCGGCGAAGCGTGC
>JANMWU010000928.1:0-1953 GCA_031380785.1 Gemmatimonadaceae bacterium | reverse complement strand
ATGGATCCGCTCGACGACCTGACCCGGTTCGCTGGCGTGGACGTCACCAGCGCCAGCGTGCCGATGATGGTGGAAGGCGCAGCACTGGTCGCGCGCAAAGTGTTCAAGGAACTCACCGCCGGCGGTCTGACAGTGATCGATCCCGCCGATCAGCAATTCGATCCCGCGATGCACGAAGCCGTCACGACCCAGCCCGCCGCTTCACCCGAACTCGATCATACGGTGGGAGCCGTCTATCAGGTCGGGTACATGTACAACGGCATGCTGCTGCGCCCGGCGCGCGTCGTTGTGCGGCAGTGGAACGGTTGACCAATATCTCGCGCTGACGCGCGCACATGGCACCCACGAACGCAGACTTTTACGCGATCCTCGGCGTCTCGTCCACGGCCACCGCGGATGAGATCAAGAAGCAATATCGCCGCCTCGCCAAAAAGTATCATCCCGACTCGAACAAGTCGGATCCGAAGGCCGCTGACCGCTTCAAGGAAATCTCTGAGGCGTACACCGTCGTTGGCGACGTCGACAAGCGCAAACAGTATGACGACATGCGCAAGTACGGCTCGGTTGGCGGATTCACCGAAGCCTGGCGGAACGCAGGCAACACCGCGCGTCGTCCGGGGCCGACCAGCACGGGTGCCAACTCCGGACAGCACGCGGGCAATCCTCGCTTCGACGATTTCGATATTGGCGGACTGGGTGGCCTCGGCGATCTGTTCGGCAGCGTTTTTGGCACGCGCACAAAAGGCGCGCGCTCGCCGGAGCGCGGTCCTGACGTTGAACTCACGGTCGAGATTCCGTTTCGCACGGCGGTGACCGGCGGCAAGGTGCCGATCGAACTGGACCTCGTAGAGGAATGCCCGACCTGCAAAGGCAACGGGGCGGCGCCCGGCGCGACGATCAAGACCTGCGGCGAGTGCAACGGCCGCGGCACCATCAGCTTCGGTCAGGGCGGATTCGCGGTGAACCGCCCATGCCCGGCCTGTCTTGGACGTGGAACGATTCCGAGCGAGAAGTGCCCGACCTGTTCCGGTGCGGGGCAGGTGAGGTCGCGTCGCAAGGTGAACATCACCGTGCCGAGTGGAGCCGAGAGCGGATCGCGGGTGCGCCTCAAGGAGCAGGGGTCACGAGGTCAGAACGGCGGACCGACCGGCGATCTGATCATCACCTTCCAGGTGCTGGCCGATCGCGCCTACACGCGCGAAGGACTTGATCTTGTCCTTGAAGTGCCGATCAACATCGCGCAGGCCACGCTTGGCTCGAAGATTCAGCTGAAGACGCTCGACGGTACTCGAGTGGCGTTGCGCATTCCCGGCGGCACGCCGGGCGGCAAGCGTTTTCGCGTGCGCGGGCAGGGCATCGGGAAGGATGGCAAGCGTGGTGATCTGCTTGTCGACGTGCAGATCACGGTGCCCGAAAAGCTCAGCGAAGAGCAGGAAAAGCTGATGCGCGATTTTGCCGAAGCCGGTGGGCTGAAGTTCTGAACGACGGTGCGGTGTGGGCGGAGCATTCTGCCGCCATCGAGGCGTTCGCGCGCAAGACGGGACTGCGCGCCGACGCCGCGCACGACGCGGCCCATCTGGCGCGAGTCGTAGCAATGGCGCGCCGATTGGCGCAGCTCGAGTCGGCGTCGCTCGATATCGTGATGCCAGCCGCGTGGCTGCACGACTGCGTGCATGTGCCGGTGACGTCGCCGGACCGCCCGCGTGCTTCAGTCATGGCCGGGGATGTGGCGACGGCGTTTCTGCGCGGCATCGGATATCCGGAGGCGCTGCTGCCGCCAATACATCACGCGATTGCTGCGCACAGCTTCAGTGCCAGAATTGCGCCGAAGACGGTCGAAGCGCGCGTGGTGCAGGACGCCGACCGTCTCGATGCCATCGGCGCCATCGGTATTGCACGCTGCCTGATGCTCGGCGGCCAGATGGGTCGCACGTTGTATGATGTGAACGATCC
>JANMWU010000493.1:0-2005 GCA_031380785.1 Gemmatimonadaceae bacterium | reverse complement strand
AGGACGACAGCCAGCCAGAAGATCGTCGTTGCGATCATCGTGACAGGGGTTACGGAAGGCGGGATGGGATGCCTTCGATCGAACGGCAACCCTGATGGTAAAGTTCGTTGGTGCGGGTGAGGATCGGAAGCTGCGTTGCGGCTGACTCCGCGCAGGCATAGTCTGGCAGGGATGACCGACACCCCCGCTCCGACTCTCCGCCGGCAACTCGGCCTGTGGAGCGCCATCGCCGTGCTGATCGGCTCCACCATCGGATCGGGCATCTTCCGGTCGCCGGCGGGCATAGCAGCCAAGCTCCCCGGCCCGCTGCCGCTGATGTCAGTCTGGGTGGCCGGCGGACTGGTGGCGATCTGCGGGGCGCTCACGCTGGCCGAAATCGCCGGCGTCTATCCGGCAACAGGTGGGCTGTACGTCTACATCCGCGAAGGGTGGGGACGGCTGCCGGCATTTCTCTTCGGCTGGTCCGAGTTCGTGGTCATCCGCGCGGCGTCACTCGGCGCAGTGTCGACCACGTTCGCTGAATATGCGTTGCGCGTGAGCGGATACGATCCGGCGATTGCGCCGTACAGCGACTACGCGCATTACCTGGCAGCGGCGGCGATCGCACTCACGTCGATCTTCAACATCCTCGGCGTGCGGTGGGGGAGTCTGGTGCAGAACCTCACCACGCTCGCGAAATACGGCGGACTGGCATTCATCATTCTGCTCGCGTTTTCGATTGCGTTGCCGAAGACCGGCGGACATTTCACGCCGGCCGCACCGGCGGGAAGTTTTGCCGTCGGCGCCTTCGGGTTGGCGCTGGTGAGCGCGCTGTGGGCGTTCGACGGCTGGGCCGATCTGAGTTTTGTGGGCGGTGAAGTGAAGGATCCGCAGAAGAATCTGCCGAAAGCGCTGATCATTGGCACGTTGGCCGTGGTCGCGATCTATCTGCTGGCGAATCTGGCGTATCTGTCGGTATTCACGGTGGACCAGATCTCACATTCGCGACTGGTGGCGGCCGATGTCGCGAAAGTTCTGGTCGGCGACTGGGGCGTGTCGTTCGTGGCGATCACGGTGATGCTGTCCACCTTCGGCACCCTCAACGGAACGCTGCTGACAGCGCCGCGCATCTTTTTCGCGATGGCGGACGACGGTCTCTTTTTCCGCGCCATGGCGAAGGTGCATCCGAAGTACGAAACACCGTATGTCGCGATCATCACCTGCGCGATACTCGGTATCACCTTCGTGCTGTTGCGCAGCTTCGAGCAGCTGGCCGATGCGTTTGTGACGGCGATCGTGCCGTTCTATGCGCTGGGCGTGGCGAGCGTGTACGTCATGCGCCGGAAGCCGGGCTACGCGCCGCCGTTCCGCACGCCGGGGTATCCGGTTGTACCGGCGCTTTTCATTGCGTCGTCGGTCTTTCTGCTTGGGAACGCGCTCTGGGACACCAGCAGCCGGTGGGCGACACTGGGCGTCTTCGGTGCCATTCTGACGGGCGTCCCGGTGTACTACGCCGTGTTCAGCCGTCGATCCGCTGCGGCTACCTGATCGCAATGGCTCAGGTTGCGAATGATCCCAAAGTGACGTGGCGGTGTAGGCGTTGAGTGGCCTGCGGCCCAGGCCCATCAGCGGAGCGAAGATCGACGAACGAGCAACCGGGCGGACCCGCAAACGCGGGCCGCCCGGTCGTCTTTCCGCCTGACTCTACTTCTTGGCGACTTTGTCTTCCTTCAGAATGCGCTTCGCCACGAAGAACACGAAGTACGCCACGACGATGAACTTGATCAGCGCGGCCAGCACGACTCCGATCTGGAACGGACCGACGACGAGCTTCTGCCAGTCACCGCTGGGCAGGAGCATTCCGACGATCGGCATCAGCAGGCCGTCCACGATCGCGGTCACGAGCTCACCGGCCTTGCTTCCGATAATGACGCCCAGCGCCAAGCCGATAACTCCGTACTCCTTCAGGAATGCCTTGAACTCACCCACGGTCACCTCGCGCTGTAGAAGTCTGCCATCCCGAGGA
>JANMWU010000456.1:0-1757 GCA_031380785.1 Gemmatimonadaceae bacterium | reverse complement strand
TTCAGGCCCGGAACGTTTCGCAACGAGTACTCCACGTTCGCATCGACGGTGGTGTACGCCGGCACCTTTGAGTCGGCGCTGTTGAGGATCGAGAAATAGCGATCGCTCACATGACGGCCGCCAATCTGCGCCGCGAAGCCGGCGTGCTGATAGCGCAGCTGCGCGTTGGCCAATAGCGCCGGCGTGTCGACCACACGCTTGCCCTTGGCCCGCACCGTGTCAGACGCACCGCTGATGTAGTTGTCGTTGATGGTGGCCTTGGTGTATGCCGCGCTGGTCGTCAGCGAAAGTCCCTGCGCCAACCGCAGCGACAGCAGTCCTTCCGCACCGCGCGATGTGACACCACCCACGTTTGCGTAAGAACTCACGCAGGTGGCGGTAAGCGGGCACACCGACACCCCAATGAGGCGATTGCGATACGCGACGTTGAAGAGCGTCAGCGACGCTTCCACCGGACCGCGGCGGGTACGATAGCCGCCTTCCACGGTGGTGGCGCGTTCGGGTTTCGTGCGATCCTTGAAGAACTGGAACGCCGCCGCACTGGTGTTGTACACGCCCGACTGCGGGCTGTACGGCAGCGCATTCGCATTCTCCGCCACATTCGCGAAAAACTCATCCTGTTCGGTGGCACTGAATACTGCCCCGGCCTGCGGCAGGAAGCTGGCGGTGGTCGGGAAGGAGAAGCCCGGACGTGCGGAATCCGGCAGCGTCTTTGCGCCCGCAATGGTGCGACCGTTGTTCGCGTAGTCGGCACCGATGTTCACCGCCTTGAAGCCGTAGTTCAGCTTCACGCGACCGTTCATCAGGCGATTGGTGTTCTGCACGTAACCGAGCGTGGTGTTGTACGTACCGGTACGATCGAAAAACAGACGCAACACCGTGTTGAAGTCCACCGTCGGGCCGGCGGTGAAGTCCTGCAGCCGCCAGCCGACGCGACGAATCGTCGACTCGTTGTGTTCGTACCAGCCGCCGATTTCGATTTCGTTTCCCGGCAGTTCGAAGGTCGCCTTCACATTCGTGCCGTAGCGCTGACTGCCATACTGCGTCTGGCGGAAGTAGATGGGATCGGGACTCCAGCTTGCACCGTAGCTCGGCGCCGTCCAATCGCCGGCGCCCTTGTTCGTGTGCAGATACGGCTGCACTTCCAGCTTCACACCATCAGCGAGGCGAAACATGCCCTTCACATAGCCGAGATTGTCGCGACGTGCGCCCTGCGCGGTGTTGTAGTACGCCTCGTCTGGAGTGTTGCTCTTTGCAGCCGCCACGGCCTGCGACCAGCTGGAATACTGATCCCAGTCACGGCCGCTCGTGCGCCAGCGTTCCAGCGAGAGATCGGCGTAGTCATTCTCCTTGCGATCGGACAGGCCATAGTACGCCACGATCTGATGCGGGCCCGTGAAGTACTGGACCTTCGCATTGATCTGGTCCTGCCACGTCTGACCCAGGCCGAAGAGACCACCGCGTGAGCCGATGAACGCATCAGCCGGACGCGATGCGCGCGTACCAGTGCCTTTCCACTTGTCGTTGTCGATGCGCGACACGCTGATGAACGCCTTGATGCCGCTGCTTGCGCTGAGTGTGCGCAGTCCGGTGTCGAAACGGCCCGAGGTGCGGCGCGTGTTAGCTTCGCCGATCATCTGCGACAATGACGCGGTGAGCGCGTTGAACGGATCGGCCGACGTGTACTGCACCACGCCACCGAGGTTGTTGCTGGACGACGTACCAAGTGCGCCACTGCCCTGCAGCACGGTGGCGCC
>JANMWU010000412.1:0-6258 GCA_031380785.1 Gemmatimonadaceae bacterium | reverse complement strand
GATGCCAACGCCGCTCTGCTGCGGCGTGGAAAAGCCGTTGATGTAGAGCGCCATGATGCAACCGCCGCGGCCAAGCAACACGCCGCGACCGAAACGATCCTGAGCGACGCGTACGCCGGCCGTCGTGCGGAACAGATCACTCGTGTTGATCGGATTCCGCTTCGCAATCTCCTCGGCCGTGAAGATCGTGCCCCAACCCGATCGCTTCTCGGCGCGTTGCATGAAGCCTGACATGCGGCCGACCGGGCGGTTCGCGCGCACCACCACCAGACCGAGATTCTGGCCGGCGAACTGCCGCATCACGATCCGCGCGCTTCGTGACACGTTGTCGCTGAGATCGATGGACAGAAACAGCGGCGGATAGCCCACGCGGCGCACCCGCACGAGATGTCGGCTTGCCGGCATTCCGGTGATCGCAAATCGGCCGAGCGAGTCGGTTCGTGCCTGGGCCAGCTCCGGGATCACTTCAACCGACGCACCACGCACCGGTGTGCCGCTGGAATCGACGACAACGCCGGCGAACGTACGCGTGACGGCTCGATCGACCAGCGCCTGAATCTGCACCGCGCTGGTGGTGTCAGTCGTCACATTCGCTTCCAGTTCGCCGATGACAGTGCGGCCTTTGGTGAACCGGACCGTGATACGACCGGTCGGTACCGGCGTGAGACGGAAGTTACCGGCGCTGTCCGTGCGGGTACTCACGCCTTTGTACGACACGTCCACATTGTCGAGTGCGCGACCCGTCGAGTCGCGCAGCGTTCCGCGCAGCACCGGTGCATCCTGTGCGGCCAGCGGCGCGGCGAGCGCGCAGAGCGCGGCCAATACCAAACCAATACCTCGCATACACACCTCCTGAGCTCGGGTCACGCGTCGTTCCCTCATGATACCGCACACGGGCAAATGCGATCCATCAGTCTCACCATCGAAAAGCGCCACACTCTAGGGCACCACCACTTGAGCGTCGAGCGCGCGGTACCGCACATCCATCGCATCGAGCCGCAACAGATGTGGCCGCAGTCGTTGCATGAAATCGGGAAAATCGCGACGGTCCTTCGCCGTCCACACCGCCTCCGCCAGCGCGCTCATTCGCGGATACGCCATGTATTCGAGTTCTTTCGGATCACGAATGTATTCCGTCCACAGTTGTGCCTGCGCGCCGAGGATGTGTTTTGATTCGGCTGGCGTGAGCGTGACTGGTACGGGCTCGAAGGAATAGACCGTATCGATCGGCAGAAATCCGCCAATCGCCAGCGGCTCAGCAGTCTGCGTGAGTGACTGATAGTGATCGAAGTAGGTGTGGCTGCCCGGCGACATCACCACGTCATGATTCGCTTTCGCGGCGGCGATTCCACCGTCGGTACCGCGCCACGACATCACGGTCGCATGCTCGGCCAGACCACCTTCGAGGATTTCGTCCCAGCCGACTAACCGGCGGCCGTTCTTCGTCAGAAACGCGTCCATCTGGCGGATGAACCAGCTCTGCAGACCGCGTTCGCCGTCGACGCCGAGTTCCTTGATGCGCGCCTGAATCTGCGGGCTGGCGACCCACTGTGATTTGCCGGCTTCGTCGCCGCCGATATGGATGAACGGCCCTGGAAACAGTGTCAGCACTTCGCTCAGCACGTTCTGCATGAACGACACGGTTGCGTCGTCGGCGTTCAGGATGAAATCGCTGGTGCCCCACACCTGCATCACATTCACTGTCGTGTCGCGTCGGACGCCAAGTTCCGGATAGGCGGCGATCGCCGCCTGAACGTGGCCTGGCATTTCGATTTCCGGCACAATCGTGATGAATCGCTCGGCGGCGTACGCAACGATTTCACGAATATCGTCCTGCGTGTAGAAACCGCAGTGCTTCACACCGTCGAATACGCGCTTGAGCGGATCGGCGACATACGGCCCCACCAGCGTCTGCGCGCGACAGGAGCTGACGTCGGTAAGCTTCGGGTACTGCCTGATCTGAATGCGCCAACCCTGGTCTTCGGTCAGGTGCCAGTGAAAGCGATTCATCTTGTGATGCGCCAGCAGGTCGATGTACTTCCGTACAAATTCTTTCGGCATGAAGTGACGACCGACGTCAAGATGCGCGCCGCGCCAGACAAAACGCGGCGCGTCTTCGATATGCACCGACGGTGCCTGCCACGCCGTTCCGCTGATGGCTGCCGAGCGATAAATCGCGGGTGGCAGCAACTGCCGAAGCGACTCGAGAGCATAAAAGGCGCCGGCCGGATGCGCGGCACGTATCGTCACGCCGGCGGGCATCACATCGAGCGAGTAGCCTTCCGCGCCGAGTGCCATCGTGTCGCGACCGATAGCGCGAACAAGTCGGATTGCGCTCGCGGCGTTTGACGATTTGCGCACAATCGTCAGCTCGAATCCCGTGGCCCGCTCCACATCGCGCGCGAACGAGCGTGCGACGGAGACGAATGCCGGATCGCTGCGAAGAGTCGTGCGCGCGTCGATCGTGAAGTGACCGGCGGCAGGTGTCATCACGGTCGGCCGCGGAATCACGGCATACACCGACGAGTCGGTCACGATCATCGCGCGCGTCGACGCAATCGGGGCGCCGACTGCCGCGCTCAGAGCGAGGGCGATGGTTGCGGCACGTGCATGGATCATGTCGAGTGGCTGGCGGTGAGAGAGTGGGGCCGGCGAAAGGTGCCCCCAGAGGCCGGAATTCGGGAGTGAGACAGGCTTGAGACCCGGCCATGAACAATTCCGGGCCACGAATGCGCGTGAGAGAGAGGAGATCCCAAGTCCCCTCACGTCCGGAGCAGCTGGTCATGCGACTTTTTCACTGTCTGGTGGCGTCAGCCGCCGCCGCAACGCTCGTCGCCTGTGGGGGTGGAAGCGATGCCATATCGCCGCCGATCACGCCACCTGCGTCCACTGTCACGCTCAGCATCAAGGCGGGAGATGCGCAGGAATCCGTGCCGGGCAGTGCGTTGACGACCAATCCCGTAGTAGTCGCAAAGAATTCCACCGGTGCGCCGGTTGCCGGTGTTGCGATCACGTTTGCAATAGACTCCGGCGGCGGCAGCGTGGCGGTCACGCTGGCAACGACCGGCGCTGACGGCACCTCGTCGCCGGGCACATGGACACTCGGCAGCGCCGAAGGTGCGAATGTGCTCACGATCTCGGCGACGGGCGCGACAACCATCAAGCTTCGCTCGTTGGCAACGTTTGCCGTCACTGCGCTGGTGAGCAATGCCGCCGTTCCACGCAGCGGCGCCGTGCTGACGGTCGACGCCGTCGGCATCCACTTAACGGATTGACGCTCACCATCCCCGATACCGCGCTCGGCGTGGGAGCGCAGATCTCGATCGGCTCGAAGGCATCCAAGGTTACGACACTACCTGCCGGCTTTTCGCAGGTTGGTCCGACGATCGTGATCACGAACTCGGTCGCGATGTCGACGATACCGATGGTACTGACGATTCCCGTCACGGTGCAGTCGCCGGACACGGCGCTGGCCGCGTTCTACTACGACCCGTCGAGTAGCACGTACGAACTCATCCCGTCGCTCGCGCGCACCGCGACGACGCTCAGCGTCTATGCGCGTCACTTCACGTCGGACCGGCTCATGCTGAGAAAAGGCTCGGCACGAGTCGCGGGCAAGAACGTATCCAACGGCGCGCGCGTCACCGCGTCGTACTCGCCGGTGCCGGTGATCGTAGCCAGCGTGCCGGCCGCAAGCCTCAATGCTGCGACCAACACCGGATTCATGCCCGGCATCGACGACTGGGAATTCGTGAATCTCGGCACCTTGCCGGAGAGCGGGGGGATCTGCGCGGGCATGTCAATCAGCGCGATGTACTACTATTACGCGCATCGCGACCTCGGCAGACTCTACAAGCGCTTCAATCCGGCCGGCGAGAAGACCTACACGAATACCGTCGGTCTGCGCTTTTCCACCGTCGCACAACGCAACGCGGACTGGTCGAACGCGGATTTGTGGTTCCGCGCGATCCACGCGCTGCCGTTCATCACCGGCGTTCCCGCGGCGCGTCTGCACTACCAGACGCTGGTGATGGCGATGCGTGTCACGCAGCTGCCACAGTATCTCGCGGTGCGCGGGGCGGACTTCAGTCACGCGGTGATTGCGTTTACGTCGGAGAACGGCGTCGTCGCCTTTGCAGATCAGAACTATCCCGGCCACAGGCGGACGATGACCTTCACCGGCAACGCGTTCACGCCATTTCCTTCCTCGGCGACCGCTGGCGCGACCGCACAGCCGGTCACGTCGGTCGAGACGATCGGCGCGTCGGCGATGATCGACGCCGCCGCGATGGACGCCACCTGGGCGCAAGTCGCCGACTCGACGATCGGCAACAAGATCTTCACCCAGGTCGTCCCGGAATGGTATGACGCGCTGACCGATACCTAGAAGGCGGTCGATACCACGAAGACACTCTACACATCGAACGCTGACTTCATAGTACGGACCAACTGCCCGAACCTCGCCTGCCCTGTGGTGCAGAAACGAGATGGAAACGACTTAATACCAACGAAGCTGATCTACGGCAACGTCACCACAGACAACGACGTCAGTCCCGGGCAGTATGTGGTATCGTTCACGGCGACACGGATCAAGTAGCATTTGAGATGTGGCAAGCGCACCGCGGCGGCGCAATGAAGCGCCGCGGTGCGCTGGAGTGTTGATCACCGCGCGTGCATCAGCGCGTGTTGATCGTCACCGTGAGAGCACAAGCACGATCACCTGATCCGCAGCGTCGGGCGTGCGCTGGGAAATCATCAGTGTCAGCGCCGGTGCAATGTTTGAGACCTGTACCGGCGCTCCGCCGTCGAGCAGGAATGCGCGTGCGATACGACGCGGGAGCGGCGGCAGCGCGATGACCGCATCTGAACCGTGAAGCAGATGCACGAACACCGTATCGCCCTTTTGCGTCGTCACACCCCACGGCCGCGGCGTGAGCGGGCCGCCGCGCGTGCCGTAGATCGACGCACCGTTCACGCGCAGCCACGCGCCAAGTGATGCGAGTCGCGCGTTGGCGGAGTCCGGGAAGCTGCCGTCCGGGCGCGGTCCGACGTTCAGCAGAAAGTTCGTGTTGCGACCCGCCGCTTCAACCATGCTGCGAATCAGTTGAGTCGATGATTTCCAGTTGCGATCGGTGAGCCGGAAGCCCCACGAATCGTTCATCGTCTCCGACATTTCAAGCGGCAGCGCACCGATGGTGGTGGTGTTGAAGCCCTGACCATTCGCGCCCGGCAGATCGCGTTCGAAGGTCTGAACGTCTTCGCCGGGACGCGGCGCTTCGTGGTTGTTCGGAATGATGAGTGCAGCGGGCTGCAAGCGATGGATCAGCGCGTACGTCGGCTCCAGCTGCCAATCGGCCTTTGGCTGATCCCACACGCCGTCGAACCAGATGCCGCCGATGGGACCGTAATTGGTGAGCAGCTCGGTGAGCTGCGCGTTCATGTACGCGATGTAGCGCGGAAAGCTGCCTGAATCCGCTCGACCGGCGGTGCGACCCGTTTCACCGCGCGGGAAGTAATCGGGGTGATGCCAGTCGAGCTGCGAATAGTAGAGGAAGAGTTTGAGCCCCTCTTTGGCGCAGGCGTCGGCGAGCTCCCGCACCACATCGCGCGCAAACGGCGAGCGCTTCACGATGCTGTAGTCCGAGACTTTCGAATCCCAGAGCGCGATGCCGTCGTGGTGGCGCGAGATGAGCGTGATGTACTTCATCCCAGCGGCTTTCGCGGTGCGCGCCCAAAGCGAGGCGTCGAACTTCACCGGCTTGAACAGCGGCAGCAGCAATTCGTATTCGGCGGCGCGGATGCCGCGGTTGTTCATCACCCACTCGCCGTCCTGCAGGATCGAGGACGGTCCCCAGTGGATGAACATTCCGAATTTCGCGTCCTGGTACCAGGTGCGGGCGGCGGCGTTTTCGGGAGTTGGGGTGTAGGCCGGTTGCGCCCGCACCGGCGCGGACGCGAGCAGCGTTGCGAAGGTGCACAGCATAACGCGAGTTGAATGTCGCACGGGGTTTTTGGTCTGAAGGACGCTATCTGAATTCAGTATCACGCTTTCGCACCATCTCGGGAGTCTGTTCTCTCGTCAACACCTTCGCAGGAACGCGCGCGGGCTGCACGTTCCGCGGAAGAAGTTAGCGAGATCGCCAGGTGACGCGGTCCGCTGCAGCAGCAGTTCGTGATCCGGATTCTGACATCCAGATCTGCGCGCCCATCACTGCCATGCACGAGGCGCCGGCGTATCGCTGGACGCTGCAGGAGCTG
>JANMWU010000399.1:0-4306 GCA_031380785.1 Gemmatimonadaceae bacterium | reverse complement strand
CGGCCCGATTCGGAAACAGCGCCACATCCGCTTCGCGCAGCACCACGGCCAGCACCGCCGGCGCCAGCTGTCCAAGATCAACGATCGCTTCGGGCGCCAATCCGTTCGCCGCCGCCCATCGGCTGATATTCGTCGTCGTGCGGAGCGTGCCGCCCACAAATTTTAAAACTGGGGGCGGCTGGACTTCTGTCGGCCACGGAAGCGCTGAATAGGTCTGCGTAATTCGTCGCGGATATGCTGTCTGGTGTGAAACGGCGATCATCTGGCGAAAGACGCCCGCTGCTGCTGTCGTACTGCCCCGATGCGGCGCCGCCGGGCGGTCATGTGCCCGTCGGCACCCCGCGCGCCGACACTACGTGCCTCGAAGCGCCAATTTGTGCCGCACCATTTGCAGGTTCGCGAGCGCGAAGGTCGTGAACGCGCGCGCCGTATTCTTCGCCAACCCGCGGTACCGCACCTTCGTGAAGCCCCAGCTGCACTTCACCACCCGAAACACGTGCTCGCACCGGGCCCGCACCCGCGACCGCGTCTGATTGATGCCGTCCCAATATTTGGTCCGCTTGCCGCGCCGATTGATGCGATAGTGACCGCCATCCGCCGTCCACTGCTGCCGATCCGATTCTTTCCAGTACGCCTTGTCCCCATACACGGTCGTTTCCTGCCCGTGCAACAGGTCATCCAGCTGTGTGATGTCCGCGGCGGCGGCGTGCGGCGTCGTGAGGATGTGCACCAGGCCCCGTGTGTCCGTACCGACATGAATCTTCATCCCGAAATACCACTGGTTGCCCTTGCGGGTCTGCTTCATCTCGGGATCGCGCGTCTTCGTCGCGTTCTTGGTGGAACTGGGCGCCGCGATGATCGGCGCATCGACAATGGCGCCGGCCTTCAGCACCCGTTTGTGGTCTTCGAGCAGCGCGCGCACCGTGTCGAAGATCCGCGTCGGCAGCTGGTGCTCCTCCAGCAGATGCCGGAATCGGAGAATCGTCGACTCATCGGGCACCGTATCCTCGCCCAAGTCGATCCGCGCGAAACGCCGCATCGACTCGCTGTCGTAGAGCATGTCCTCGGCCTTCGGATCCGAGAGATCGAACCACTGCTGGAGGAAGTACACGCGCAGAATCGTCTCGAGCGGGAGTGGGCGGCGCCCCCGACCCGCCGTCGGATACACGGGCGTAATGCGCTGCAGCAGCGGGGTCCATGGGATGACCCGGTCCATCTCGGTCAGGAAGCGCGCGCGGCTCGTCACCTTCCGCTTCGCATCGTACACCACGCTAGCCAACGTCCGTTGCTCGCTCATCGCGCACTCCGACCGCAGAAAGTCAGACCGATCAGGATGCCAATGACCTCATCCTATTGCAAGACTTGTGCAGAGATTCCTTAGTACTACTAGGTTAAGTTAAGACGAGTCATTCCACGAGCGGCGACAGGTCGGGCACCACGTCCCGAGCCGAATCAAGAGTGCTTGCAGCGCGCGTCGCACCGCGGGAAGCGTCAGTCCCGCCGTTTTTTTTTCCGCGCAGCGTTTCGCACACGAGAAAGGCGTACGCCATCGAGGCTAACGTGATGTGGTGATGCCACCCGGGCCACGAGCGGCCCTCGAAGTGATCGAGGCCGAGTTCGTCCTTGAGTTCGCGATAGTCCTGTTCGATGCGCCAGCGCCCTTTGGCGAGGCGCACCAATCGGCGGAGGCCAAGCGCTTCGTGCGGGACCTCGGCGAGCCAGTATTTGCTCGGCGCCTCGGTGGACGTGGGCCACTCGATCAGGAGCTGCACGGGCGTGGTGGGCAGCGGGCCACGACTGCGCACCCCGTGCGCGGGCCAGAAGGCCGCCGCGGCAAAGCGAGACCGCAAGGGGCCCTTCGTGCCCGCGCGCCACGTGATGGTGCGCCACGCCGTCGGCGGGAGCGCCGCCGCGAGTGTGGGCAAGTCGTGCGACACCGGGATCGCGTCGTCGGGCGGGCGCCGTCGCGGCCGCCCGCGCCCAGCATACGACGGCGACGGCGGCGGCGCCGTCGTCCAGCCTTTCACACTCGCGGCGACTTGCACGCAATAGGGCAGACCGCGCGCGGTCAGTGCGGCGCGAAAGTCGTGACTGGTGCCGTAGCCCGCATCCGCGAGGACGACGCGCGCACCAACACCCCACGCGCGCACGCGGTCGAGCGCGGCCAGGGCCAACTCGTTCTTCGTCTGGTAGCGGACATCGTCCGGCACGCGCGCGGTGGTCCGGCGGACGGGATCATCGATCCACGCCTGCGGCAGATACAGCCCCCACGTGAGCGGCAGACACGCCGTGTCGGTGCCCAGGTGCACGCTCACCGCGACCTGACAATTCGCCGTCTTGCCGAGCGCGCCGCAATACTGCCGCGCAACCCCGACCGACTGATCGCCCTTCTTCGGGAAGCTGGTTTCGTCAAGAATCAACACCGCCTCGGGCAACAGCCGGTCGAGCAGCAGGGTCGTGAGCGCCGCTTGCAGCGGGGCCCACTCCCACGGGCTCTGATTGACGAACTGGCGCAGCGCCTGTACGTCGCTGCCCGGCACGCGTTCGCTGATCGGCGTGATCGATTTCCGCTCGCCGTCGAGTAACAAGCCGCGGACGTATTCACTCGCATGCGTTTGGCGCTCGACGCGCCCCAGCAACGGCGTGAGCGCCCCGAGAAACCGCTCCAGCCGACCGTCGGCCGCACGAAGCTGCGCAGGCTGCCTGCGGCACGGTACACCGCCACCGCCGCGCTGTCAATACCGACTTAACCTAGTAGTATTAGTGGGGTCCGCGCGGACGTAAAGAGGGTCAGCTCAGCGCAGCTGGTGACATCCCCCACAAAAGCTGGGCAGATTGTAACTGGGGACGTCAAGAACCCTGATTTCCTTGTCGCGACCTGTTCGCAACCGGGGGACATCATTCAGCTGACCTGTCTTACGTTCAAGTGTGTGCTTGTCGGGAATCTTACGACTTGACCGTCGTGATTGAGCAAATTTCTGTGTTGCGCGACTCAGCATGATTGCAAAACTATTTGAATGTAAGACGGATTCTCGTATGAATCCGAATGAATAGAAACGTGCGTCTCCGACGCGTCGACTGGTATCGTTGTGTACGTCGCGAGTTCTGCGGACCGAAGCGCGAGCACCAATGACGGCGACTCCAACCAGGTTTCGTACCGTGCATGAAGCAAAGGTTTTGCGTCACCTACTTCGGTGATTATTTCGACAGTGGTCTGACCGTCGACCGCCGCCTGACAGGCTACAATCAGACACGAGCGCGTGGCGGCAAACATTGACCTTTCAAGACTTTCAGGCGGCGTTCCGCCGCGCACGTCTTCCAGCATGAGCAGAGAATACGGCGGCTCGATAACCAAAGTTTGATTCACTTAATTGCTCCGATTCCTTTCAGATACTTAATGATTGTAAGTCCTTGCTCCCGGCTACACGATGCACACTGAGGAAAGAGGCGTTGCGGCAGTCCTCGTGTGTTTAGACTCGTCGGCGGCTGGTGATCACCTACCCAGTTTCCGCTTTTCGTGCCTGGCGCGCGCGCGCCACATGTGTGACACCCAGTTGCGCTGCCGATCTCATTGACGGCTTCTTGTTCCTCACGTGGTGCCTTCCCGGTCGTGCTTGATGGAACTGAACTACTCGCATTCTGACCCGGGCCAACATCATTGCGAGTGGTGCTTCTTGTAAGTGTTGAAGCAACGTCCTCAACTATTCCAAACACAAGTCTTACAGTGGAACCGACGGCGGCGCCAGCTTCGACAAGGATAGCCGCGCTGAGCATAATCCCGATTGAACGGGGGTCAGTCACGCCGATTCTTTCGATCCCATCAGGACACGGTATTTGGTCCTTCTCAAATGGACACAAGCCAAATGGATCGCCGAAGTTGACTGGATCGCCACTAGTAAATCCGTACGTGTTGAGCCCGCCCGTCAGACCAATCGGATCCGGCTGCGAAAACCGTCCGGTGCGCCCATCGACGTACCGATTGCGACGGTAAGTCAGCCCGCTTGCGAGCCCGGCATCCCGCTTGTCATCCAACAGACTGCCCAGCCACGACAGCTTGACCCACTGCTGCTGCATGTACGGGGTCATTCCCGCCGGCCAGCCGAAGTCTTGCGCGCACGGCGGTGTGTCCGTGGTCACGCACACGGTGCTCTTGCCGGTGATACTCGTCGCCAGATCCGGCTCGCCACGTGCGTTCCAGAGCGGGTACAGTGCGAAGGTGGGAAACGTGCGCAGATTCCACTGCGGGTTGACGTACTGATACTCACGATAATTTGAGCGCACCACGGCCAGCGGCGCGTCGAGCGAG
>JANMWU010000367.1:0-7032 GCA_031380785.1 Gemmatimonadaceae bacterium | reverse complement strand
GTGCCGAGCGCGTAAAGAAATTCGATCTGTACATCGAGCTCGGTCTCGCGCTCCAGCGCCTGCAGCAGCTTGTCGACGTGCGCGAATGCCCCCGGTTCAATCAGAAAGCCGCGCACGGCGCGGCGACGCACTTCCGCCGATTCGTCACGGATCGCACCACGCACCGTTGCCCGAGCCGTGGGCGAGTCCAGCTGCAGCAGTGACGTAACGACGGCCGCGCGCACACGCTCATCAGCGTGTTCGAGAGCCGCAGTCAGCTCGGGCTCCGACGACTTCGAACGAAACGTGCCGAGCAGACAGGCGGCGTTGCGCACCACAAACCACTGTTCGTGGTCCAGCATCTTGAGCAGCTGATCGGTGCCGCGACGCACCTCGGCCAGCGCGTCAAAGCAGGCGCGGCGCACATCCATCGAGTCGGACTTGAGCAATGTGTTGATCAGCGCCTCGCCGCCCGCATCGCCGGCACGCGTAAGCGCAACGATCGCGTTGGCAATCGCCTCGCCGCAGGTGGGCAACGCGGCCACCAATGCCTGCAGTGCGACTGGTGTCGCCGCCTGATCAAATCCTTTCGTCCAGATGGCGCGATGTTCGGGATGAATCACGCCGGCTTCAACGATCGAAAGCGTCGCCAGTGCGGTGGCAAGGCGCGGAATGTCGCCGGCACCAAGCGCCGTCCCCGCCTCCGTCGTGAGTGCGCGAACACGATCAGCAATCTTCTCGCCGTCTTCGAGCGCGACGTCGACCTGCGTGGCTTCGCTGCCGGCAACGGTATTCGAGCGCGCGGCAGGATACACCTGCACGCACCACAGCGAGGCGTTCCGGATCTCCTCAAAAATGCTCGGCGCTGCCGGATCCTTCACCAGTTTGCGTGCCAGCAGCATCGCGATCTTGAGCAGTTCGCGTGGCAGTGCACCGGCGTCGAAGGTGAGCTGCGCAACACCGTGTGTGCGCATTGCCAGCGACAGCGGCATCAGCGCGGGCAACGGCTTGTGCATCCTGAGGCCGTTCACCGCCAGCTGATCATCGGCCAGCTCAAGCGTGAGGCCCTGCGATCGCGAAAAGCGGCGCACCCGCAGCAGCCCACTGCGTACCATCGTCATGTCCGACGCTGACTGCACTTCTTCGAGGAGAAGTGCGAACGACTTCGCGAACAGGAGCGCTTGTTCCATTCTTCCGGCACAGGGACGAAGCGGGGGACGGCCCCCTCTGACCTGCCACGGACCAGCCGTGGCTGCCTCTGCCAGTATCGGTCGCAACCGGCGCATTCTCTCGGCGCAATGCCTCGGGCCGGCCCGCGTTTCCGGCCGTCCGCGTGAGGCGCAGACGTCAGCCGCGACGCTAGAAGCGGGCCGCGACGCCGAAGGACAGGGTACGGCCTGGCACGATCGTCAAGTTGTCCGGTTCTCCGCGCTGGCGATCGAGCAGGTTGTCGCCGATGAAGCGGAGCGTGAGCGCGCGCGTCAGATCGTGACTGACCGATGCTCTGAGCCGCGTCACTTCCGGATAGGACATCCAGTACGAACGCAGCGTGGAACCGGTCAGACCGCGTGCCGGCGTGCCACCGCGCAGATAGGTGGCCGCCAGCGCCAGACGATCGTAGTTGATCCAGTCGGCCACCTGCGTGCCGCCTAACTGGAACTGCCAGCGATGCGGCGTCCAGGTCAGCGCCAGTCCGGCCGCGCGTCCAGGCACGCCAAGCACGCGATCACCCTCACGCAGGTCGCCGGCGTAACCCGGCGCCACCTGTGCCACCTGGCTCGAGACCAGCGAAAGCGACCCGGAAAGACTGAACGCTCCCACGCTCTGTCGCATTGACAGTTCCCAGCCGCGATTGGAAATCGCACCGAGATTCTCGAGCGTGTAGCCGTACCGAGGGTAGTGCGTCTCGCCGCGCCCGGCTGAATCGTCGCGCGCGCCGCCGTCTTCAAGCACCGGAACCTGCTGAATCAACGACGACGCGCGCTGGTCGAACCGGGTCAGCTGCAACGAAAGATTGCGGCGCCAGTACAGATCGATTCCCGCCTCGACGCCTGACTGCTTCTCTGGCAGCAGATCCGAGCCGACAGCGCCGGCACCGATGCCGCGCGACGCAATTTCGCGCATTGGATTCCGCGCCGGTCGCATGCCGGCTCCATATGCCACACGCGCTTTCCACGTCAGATCACCAGTCGTGCGTACCAGACTCGCGCCCAGCGCCGGCAGCATCGCAAAGCGGCTCGCTGCGGTGAATCCATCGTTCCGTTCCGCGCGCACTCCCGCCGTCAGAAACAGCGTTTCGTGAATGTCGTATGCCGCCTGCATTCCGACACCGGTGGTGCCGAGCCAGCGGGTGTTGTCAATCGATGCTTCGCGAGATCCGCCATTCGGTGCGTTCTGTCGCCACGGATCGGCGGACGTGGTTGCGTCGCGCAGCAGTGCGGCGTCGGCCGCGAAGGTCAGCGTTGCCGAGCTGGCCTCGCCCACGCCGATACGCCGCACGCTCGTCGCGCGCAACGTGCCCTTGTCGGCGCCGCCTTGCGTGGAGCGCAGCGCCGAATCAAGCGACGACGGCACCGGCACGAAATCCACCGAGAGTCCAGTCAGTCGATAGCCATCGACGCCCACCGTCACAGTGTGCGTCCACGCCGCGTCCGGAGCGTGCGTCATGGTCGTGCCGAGCGTGTACTGCGTCACGCCCTGTTGCGCCGCTTTCGCCAGCGGATTCGTTCCAGGGACCGATTCACTCAGTGCCTTGAGGATCGGGTTCACCGGCGAATCAGCACGCGCCACCCAAAAACGCGCGGTACTCGAGAGAATGGTGCGTGTTGATACTTTCCGCGCGCCGGCGTCGATACTGAATTGCACCGTGTTGCCATCCGGTACAACAGCACCAGTCGTCGTCAGCGCCACCACCGCACCGGCCGACTTCTCGCCGCTGCCTGCACGCACCGAGACAATGTGTTCCTGAGTGAATGCGCCGGTCGATGCGTAGCGGGACTGCGCCGCACCAGCGCTCGACCGAAAGCTGATGTCACTGCGACCGTTCGTCGCTCCATCGTGGCGCAGCTGCACATTCACCACGCCACTGATCGCATCGGCACCATACAGGGCAGCGCCCTGCGGACCGCGGATCACTTCGATGCGATCCACCGCGTCGGCCGACAGTCGCGTGAGCAGCAGCGGATTCGCGAGTTCGATGCCGTCCACAAACACCTTCGGTGCACTGACACCGACGAACGAACTCGCGCCGCGGAGGCTGCCGAATCGCGTCAGCAGCGTGGTCGGCGCATCGGCCCAGATCCAGAGTCCAGGAATAGACCCGTTCAATGCCGTGCCCAGGTTCGGCGCCGCCGCGCCGCGCAGATCGCGCCCCTGCACCACATCCAGCCCATACGGCAGACTGCGTTGCGCCGCGCCGGCAGCGCTGCCTGTCACCACCACCCGATCCAGCGTGGCGGTACGCGCCGCCACCGGTACCTCAGCGTTGCGCGTCGGTGCCAGCACAACCTGCGTGCCACCACTCGTTGTCGGCATCACTTGCAGATCGTGAAGCAGGGCCGACAGCGCGGCGCCGAGCGGCATTGCGCCCTGCGGCACGCAGGCTTCACGATCGAGCGGCAACAAATCGCTGGAGTACGAGAGGCGCACACCCGCGCGTGCAGCCACCAGGTCGAGCGCGGTACGCAGCGAGGCTCCGCTGGATTGCAGCGAGACCATGCGATCGAGCGGCGGGGCCCATGCGCGAACGCTGTCGCGGCCGGGCACCGGACATGGGCTCGCCTGCGCTGCGGCGGTGCCGCAGGCGAGCACACTGGCCGTAAACAGCAGCCCGTGCGTCGCGTGTCCTCTCCGCCGGGTCATGGCCGTGCTGGTGCTCCTGTTGCAGCGTGCAACTCGATCGTGTCCCCGTGGGCCTCGGCATGCACGCCGAGTGTGAGTCCGAGCACGGCTGCGACGCGCGAGACCGGTTCACCAGTAAAGTCGGCCGTCACGTGTCGTGATGCCAGTGCGCCATCCGACAGCTGCAGCGTCACGCCGTACCAGCGACGCAGCGCATCCTGCACTTCGGTGAGCGATGCATCAGTGAAGGTGAGTCGACCGGAGGCCAGCGCCGCGCTCTCCGACGTCGACACCACGCCGGCTGCAACCCTGATTCCCGACGATGTGGCCACCGCGCCGTCGCCAGCGCGCAGCGTCACGCTCGAGTCGCGCGCGGCAGCCCTTGTGGTCATCCGCACCGCCCCTTCTGCCACGCGCACGCTCACTTCACGCGCTTCCGACTCGCGCACGAGGAACGCCGTGCCAACGTCTTCCAGCGTGGTGTTGCCGACCTGAATCGCGAATGGCTGTGCAGCGTTGTGCGTGACCCTGAACCACGCTTCACCATGCAGCGTCACCCTGCGATGCGCATTGCCAAATCCGGCACCAAGCGTGAGCCGACTGGCCGGGCCGAGTCGGACCTGGGTGCCGTCATTGAGACGGATGTCCTGCGACGTGCCCATCGTCGTCACATACGACTCCGCTGCCGTGGTCGTGCCCGCGCTCCGCCAGACTGCCGTACCGCCGACGACTGCGATCACCGCCGCCGCCGCGCGGAACGTCGGACGCTGCCAGAGCGGCACTGAGCGAGGCACGTTGCGTCGCTCACGCTGCCGCGTCAGATCGTCCTGCACGTCGACTGATGCAGGCGCCACATCGGCGAGGCGACGTGACGTCACGCGCGCCAACGCACTCTCGACGTCGATTGTATCAGGAGTCGTGGCGACCCACTGTGCCATCACGGCGTCGAGCGCTGCATCCTGGACCGAAGTCCCATGTTCCGGCGCGGAGCCGGCGGTTTCATCGCTCATATACCTTGTAGACACAACAGGGGTCCACTACCCCTAGTGGAGCTCCGCACTCCCGGACGGCGCAAACTGGGCTCCGTCGCTTCCTCTGGTCAAGGACGTCCCCGGTCGTGTCGCTCAAGCTTAACGCACCCTCCACCCTCGACAGCGGCTTCCCGCCCGAGGATGTGCAGCGTGCACTGTTCGCGCGGCTCGCAGCCGGGGACGAATCAGCCTTCGACACGATCTTTCGGACCTGGTACGCGCCGCTGGTACGTGTGGCGACCTACCTCCTGCACGACCCCGGCGTGGCTGAGGAAGTGGTGCAGGACGTTTTGCTCGAAGTGTGGCGCCGCCGCGAATCGCTGGCGTTCGAGCACGAGCCACGCCGGTATCTGATGCGTGCGACGCGCAATCGCGCGCTCAACCATGTGCGCCACGCTGCCGTCGCAGCCCGCGCGGCAGCTCGTGATATCAGCGAGGAGGTACACGCCGCCTCCGCACCCGCAATGGTGCAGGCAGCTGAGCTCGAAGTCGCAATTGCGCAGGCCGTCGCCACACTGCCCGATCGATGCCGCGCCGTATTCGAACTCTCGCGTCGCCATCACATGAGTTACGCCCAGATCGCCGAGGCGCTCGACATCGCGCCCAAGACGGTCGAAAACCAGATGGGCAAGGCGTTGCGCATGCTGCGTATAGCACTCGCCGACTGGCTGCCGTGACAGCAGAGTGAAAGAGGGGACGCGGGTACTCGTCGCGCTTGTGGCGGCAATCATTGTCGGCGCAGCAGTCGCGGCGTCCGGTAACCAGCCGGCGGTGAGCGCGGCTGACGCGGTCGCGCCACTTGGCGTGTTGTGGGTCACGGCCATTCGCATGACCGTGATTCCGCTCATTGTTGCGTTGATCATTTCGGGGGTCGCGTCCGCCTCCGACGTGCGGCAGATCGGACGACTTGGCACGACCTCGCTGCTGGTGTTCGTCGGCATGCTTTGCGCGGCGGGGACGGTCGCGGTATTTGCCGCGCCGGTGCTGTTCTCATTGTTGCCGGACGGGGCACGTCCTGCGCTGCCGGCTGGCGCGGCGGACGCGGCGCGAGAGCTGACAGCTGGCGGTCAGGCGCAGACATTTGCCGGTTGGGTGACGTCGCTGCTGCCAGGCAATCCGATCGGTGCTGCCGCCAGCGGGGCGATGGTGCCATTCGTGCTCTTTATTCTGCTGTTTGCGATTGCCGTCGCGCGCAGCCCGGACGAATCGCGACGTACACTCGTCGCCTTCTTCAAGGCACTCGGGGAAGCGATGATGACGCTGGTGCGCGGTGTGATCTGGTTCGCGCCGCTTGGTGTCTTCGCGACCGTGTTGCCACTCGCGGCGCACGCCGGCCCATCGCTGGCGGGAGCGATCGGAATCTACATTCTCGTGTACTCCGCGCTGTCACTGATCATCGTCGCACTGATCTATCCACTGGCGGCAATATGTGGTGGCGTGCCGGTGCGACGCTTCGCGCAGGCAGCGCTCAAGCCACAACTGATTGCGTTCAGTTCCAGTTCGTCGCTGGCGGCGCTGCCGGCGCTGGTTTCGGCGGCCGAAGATGATCTCGCGCTGCCTGCGAGCGTGACAGGATTTGTGCTCCCGCTGGCGTCTGCGATGTTCAAGGTCGCCGGCCCGAGTGCGTGGATGGCCGGCACGCTGTTCATCAGCTGGTTCTACAACGTGCCGCTGCACGCATCGCAACTGGTGCTGATCGCGGTCGCATCAGTGTTTCTTGGATTCGCGTCGCCGGGTATCCCACGTGGTGCGTTCATCATGCTGACGCCACTGCTGCTCGCGGTGGGGTTGCCGGTGGAGGGCGTAGGCATTCTCATCGCGGTCGATGCAATTCCTGATACGTTCGCGACGGTGCTGAATGTGACCGGCAATCTCGCCGCCGCGACACTGGTTGCGCGGCGGGTGCGGTAGCACGAACTGCGACTGAAGTTCCGGTCGTATCGGCGTCGGACGATCCATGCCGGGAAACGCAACGCGGGCTGAGGGCCGCGGTCGCGGAAGAACGTGATTGCCCCGCCGCAGTAGGGGTGGCATGGAATCGGCGTGTCTGCTCTCCCGACGGACCAAGCCGGGACGGAATTCGCCCCCCGACGCTGGTTCGCAGCCTTTCATGCCGGAGACATACGCGCATGCAACCCCTCAAGACCTGCACCGCCGTCGGTGCATTGCTCCTGGTCGCCGT
>JANMWU010000365.1:0-2780 GCA_031380785.1 Gemmatimonadaceae bacterium | reverse complement strand
GCGTTCATCATGCTGACGCCACTGCTGCTCGCGGTGGGCTTGCCGGTGGAAGGCGTTGGCATTCTCATCGCGGTCGATGCAATTCCTGATACGTTCGCGACGGTGCTGAATGTGACCGGCAATCTCGCCGCCGCGACACTGGTTGCGCGCCGGATGCGGTAGCGCAACGCACCGCCGCATTCGGCGCGTTGCCGTCCCTTTACCGCGCGACCAGCCCGGCTACGTTGCGGAAGAATCGCGGAAATGGATAGGCCGCGATTTTTGTGAGCGTGCCGTCTCGATGCACGCGAAACGCGTTCACCGACTGGGTTGCCGGATCGGTGAAGCCGATTTCGAGTACATAGAGGTAGCGTCCGTCGCGGCTCAGATCCTCGTCGCGAGGCCCGAGGCCGGCAGCCGTGCGACCTGCCACCGGCTCGAGAAGAGTGATGCTGCCGTTGCCGTGAACGCGATAGCTGGAAATAGTGCCGCTGCCAAAATTTGTGATGTAAAGATACTTGCTGTCGAGCGTGATAGTCGCCCAGCAGACCTCCGACTGTGTGTCTTGCACACTCGGGCTGATCACATGAAAATCACCACGCACCGAGTACGATGAGGCAGCCGCCTGACCAATCGCGCCGTCGAACGCCTCAGAGACGAGCAGGGTACCGTCGCCTGTAAACGCGAATCCGAAAGGCGTCACGCCGTTCGAGACGTGCGCTGTTGGTTGTGTCAGCTCACCGTTGGCGCGCACGCCATACGTGTCGATGATTTTGGTCGCTTTTTCCGTGACGACGAGCGTCCTCCCGTCCGGGCTGAACCCAAGCTGCGCAGGATCGGGATTCGGTGAGCTGAGCGGACGAGTCCATCCCGCGCGAGGCGTGAGAGCCCCGCTGTTGCCGATGGCAAACGCTGTAACGTTAGCTGGCGATCCGGCGGAAGCGCGGCCTTCGTTGAGGACGTACAGCACCCTGCCGCGCTGCGCGAGACTGAACGGCTGCATGCCGCCCGAAGCGACGCGATCCACCAGCGTAAGTCCGTGCTCCTGAATCGTGAAGACTGAAACGTCATTGCTACCGACGTTCGCGACGAACAGGCGACGGCCATCGTCACTGCGCAGAATCGAACCTTGCGAGGCGAGCCGCGGCAGCCCGCTGCCGCGGCCACCAGTTGCGAACGGCGTCGGTGACGCGAGCGTGCCGTTCGACGCACGCGGGAACGCTATGATCTCGTTGCCTTCAGCCGCGTTCGTCATGACGTAGACCGCTCCGTCGAGGCGGAAACGGTGGTCATTATCTTGAGCATCCCCGCTCCGGCTAACTGACGGCGTCGGCGCCGGATCGGTAACCTGTGCCTTGTCGTTGCAGGCAGCAAGCGTAAGCGCTGCGAGCGCGCCAAGTGTGTATCTGATAGACATGATAGGAGGGTGTGAGGAAGTGGTGTGTTATTGCCCATGCACGCCGATGTAGCGTGCAGGGCGGATAAGCGTTCCCGTTAGCGCCGGCCACCATCGTTCGACGTGTCGAGGCTTTTCAGAAATTCGACCACATCCGCCCGACGCGCCGCGTCGGCGAGATAGAATGGGTGCGGCGAGTTCGGCCCGCGCTTTGGATCCAGTAGATCGGCCAGACTGGCCACCGAATTGTCGTGGAGAAACACCGATTTTCTCGCGAGGTCGAGGAGCAGCGGCATCGCCGTGCCGCGAATTTCGCCGCGGCCGCTGGCGTTCACGACTGCCATCTTGTCATCGAAGAACGATTTTTGCCGTATTGAGCACGGGATTGAGCGGCGGCATGCGTTGGGCGAGTGCAACCGGGTTGTCGCCAGGGAAAATGCGTTTCATCGCCACAATGAAGGTCGGCACTGGCTTGGCCTGAGCGACATTGTGACACTCCGTGCATCCCGACGTCCGGAGTGTCTGCCGGCCGCGCGCATACGCTTGCGCATCCACGGAAGCTCCCGCGGGCGCGATCAGATGTGCCAGATATGCGTTAAGCGCCAGCAGCGTCGCTGCGTCGACGCGTAATCCAACGGGCGCCTCTTCGCTCCCTGGTTTCGGGGGCGGCGCGCCCTTCACATACGGGTAACCCGTCACACCGGTAGCGGCCAACACCTTGACATAGTCGTCTGCGATTTCATCGCCCGCCGCTCCGTCAAGCGTATGCAGGAACGCTCGTCCTCCGGCGCACTCGTTTTTTTCTGCGGGTACCGTCCTCGTCTTGCCGCGGCGATGACTTCAACTTTTCCTCTCTGGCCAAGCTTGCTGTCCGTGTTCAAGCGAGTGCCCCATGCGGAACGTCAGCAGGCCTCCTCGCGAGCTTCACGACACGCGATTTCCGCCTCGTGACGGCTTCCTGGCGGGCTCAGTGCGCGCGAAAGGAACGTGAAAATCGCCGCGCCGCTGAGCACATCGCGGTTGTGGCTGGAAGTGAGTGGTACCGTGCATCACTCTGCATGGACAGGAGAATGTCACGCTGACGCCGACGAGACAGGCGCGCCGAATAGTGAGAAGTGGTTACGAAAGATCGGCTAGTCTGCCTTTGCAGGCCCGCGTGCCGGAATGGTACCGGACGAGCAGCGCGCGCGAACGCAACCACGTATGACCGCACTGCGCCCTGAAGTGGTTCATTATTCGGCGGAATAGGGGTGGCATGGAATCCGCGTGTCTGCTCTCCCGACGGACCAAGCCGGGACGGAATTCGCCCCCCGACGCTGGTTCGCAGCCTTTCATGCCGGAGACATACGCGCATGCAACCCCTCAAGACCTGCACCGCCGTCGGTGCATTGCTCCTGGTCGCCGT
>JANMWU010000921.1:0-2959 GCA_031380785.1 Gemmatimonadaceae bacterium | reverse complement strand
GCGTTTCTCGCGGCGCAGCGCTCTCCGGTGGATCGGTTTCAGTCGATCGCGCTTCCGTCAGAACATTGGATGACGCTGTCCGTGCAACGACTGGATTCGCTGAGAGCTGCGGTCCGCGCCGGGATCACCGCCGGCACCACGTCGCGGGGTGTGCGCAACGATGCGTTCTGGCAGCAGTGGCAGCGACGCTTTTCCGGATCTGCCGGCTATGTGATTCTCTCGCCGGCAAGCATTGCTTCCGATGGTGTCACGGCGCTCGTGCACGTTCGGACCGCGTGCGGCTCCATCTGCGGCGAGACGCAGCTGCGTCGGCTCCATCGCGACGAGGGTGGTGCGTGGCGCACCACCAGCCGGCTTACGCTTTCGGAAAGTTGACGCTCACCACTTCCACTCGCGCGACAGGAACAGTCCGAAATTCTGAAACGCATTCGCGTCCTGCACATCGAGCGACTGGCTCTGCAGCAGAAATCGCGGACCAAATGTGGTCTCGAGCCGGTAGTTGTGCGGCAAGCGATACTCCCACCGCAGACCGATCGGCGAAATCGCTCCGGACGCCGACGCAAAATTCGCTGGCGTGAGCGTGAGAACGGCGTAACTCTTTGTCCCGAAATAGCGGCCGTATTCGAGTTCAGTTGCCAGCAGATACCCGCGGAAGCCTCTGAAAATGTTCTGCACTTCCGGGGCGACTCCGGTGGACGTGATGTTGAGCACATCGGCACCGAGATACTTGCCCAGACCGCCCTCAACGCTGTTCAGCAACGTGCCGAGGCCCAGCGCCGCGAGCTGACGGTTCGCCAGCGCCAGCGCGTTGCCGAACAATGCACCGGAACTGGTGGTGCCGCCGGAACCAACCGACGACAACAACGAGCCGCTGCTGCTGCCAAATGCCAGATAGCTGATCAGGTCAGTCTGCGGAATGGGCGGCTGCGCGTCGCTCTGCAGCGAAAGACGTGGGCGCAGCAACGTGCCGCCGATGTTCAGCCTGATCGCGAGCGCCTGTTGCGCCGACTGCCCGATCCGATACTCAGCGACCGCCTGCAGCAGCGGGTTGAGATCCGATGTGCCGAGAAACGTCGCCGATCCGCGAACGATGTTGAATCGCTTCTGCAGGAACTCGTACTGACCGCGTTCGGTTGCCACGATGCCGTCCAGCGTGACGCCACCGGTCACCGGATTCACCGACACCTGCAGTTCGCCGTCAGTGAAGATTTCGACATTCGCAACAGCGCTGCGCACCCACACATCGCGATCGATGCGAGCCACCACCGATGTCTTGAGTCCGCGCAGGAACTCAGATGGTGGCACCACCAATCCGCGCTGAAGCGCCTCGGTGCTGTCAACCGCGCCCAGCACCGCCGGATCATTCGCGTTCAGCACCTGGGTCACCTTCTTCGACTCGGCGAGGCGATACACCCCCCCGCGCACGCGCAGACTCCCCTCGATCGAAGCCGCTTTGTACGGCCCTGTCAGCGTGAGATCGGCAAGGCCGCGAATCCGGCCCATCGATCCGTCGATCACGCGGGCGTTGCGTGCAACCAACTTCAGGTCGAACACCGGATTCGAGAGCGTTTTGAGCGCGACACCACCGGTGAGTCTGATCGTTCCTTCACCGCTCTGCGCGAGCACCGAATCCACGACCATCGAGTCACCGCGGAAATGAATGTCGCCGGACATGTCGATGATCGGCAATTCGGTCGCGACGATAAATGCTTCGCCTTTGCGGAGCGTCAGGTCACCTTCGAACTTGAGCTGGTCGGGCAGCGTGCCACGAATCTGCACGCGACCGCGCGTGTCGCCCTTCACACCGGTGACCGCTGCACTGAGCGCGGGGATGATGTCCAGGGGCAGTGAGTCGAGCTTGATGTCCGCCACCATCGGCAGGTCGAGCAGCCGTTTGGGACTTCCGCTCAGCGCAAGATTCACCGGAATCGTGGCATCGGCGATTGCGTTCGCCGCCTGACCCGGTCGACGGACTTCTGCATGCGCCACGGCCTTTCGGTCGGCGTAGTTCATGCGCGCGCGAAACTCCGGCAGCGGCAGGCTGTCATACACGACGTCACGGATGGCGCCAAGGAATGAGATCTTTGGATTCGCCGCCATCCCGTCCACGTACAAGTCGGCTGACACACGACCGTCAACCGGCGACACCGTCTGCGCCAGATCTGCCAGATCCCAGAGCTGCGTGTTGCGGATGGCCAGCGTGACGTTGGTCGCGCCGGCGGTGTCGAGCGCTGCGTCAAGCTGAAGACGCGCGTCGCCCTGTGTCTCGAGCGCGAGCGAGTCGACCGTCAGCCGACCCTTTGTCCACGACGCGCGCCACGGATACGGATTCGACCAGTGCGACGACGGCAGCACCAGCGTCGTACTGTCAACGCGCGCAAGATATCGCGCCGAATCGAGCACCAGCGCGCCTTTCAGCGCGATGCCGGTACTGTCGATCAGATGCACGTCGATGCCCAGCGTGCCCTTGCCATCGGCCAGCGTATTCTGCTGCCAGCTGTACGACGACTGCACATCGAGCGAGTCGACGTTGAAGCCGACGACGTTCATGCCTTCGGCCGTTCCGGCAAGCTGCGCGGTCGACGTGTCGGTGAGGATGTGCGTCCAGATCGGTTTGAACGCAACGCGCTGCGCACTGTTGCCAAGGAGAAACAGGTTTTTGCCTTCAAACGCGCCGCTGCCGCTGATGTCGCGCAGCCAGCCGCTCAACGTCACGCGCAATGCAGCGCTGCCAGCCAGGGAGTCGCCGTGCGCCGCCGATGGCGGCGTGATCCTGAGTGCGATCGGCGCCAGTCCGCGCGCCGATCGCTCGACTTCAGTGCGTCGCGCCAGCGCCAGCGAATCCGCACGCTGACGGCGCAACGAGCGCAGAATCGCCGCCTGCGTCGGCGCAATCATCGCCGAGTCGCCTTTCATGTACGGACGCAGTCGCTGCAACGAGTCGAGTACGAGGGCGAGT
>JANMWU010000352.1:0-1818 GCA_031380785.1 Gemmatimonadaceae bacterium | reverse complement strand
TGCGTGCGAGGTTGAGACATGCTTCTTCCTCGAGGCTGCTGAAGGGCTTGGCCTGTTTGATGTCGCTGAGCAGGTCGGATGTCATGCGGTAACTCTACGTGTTTGCACGATAAGTGTCAAGACACCTATCGATCGGCTGCTTCCTGGCGGGGGCTTCGTTTCAAGGGGACAGAGCTCTTGATCGGCGTTCGAATGCTTCGTTTCAAGGGGTCAGAGATCTTGAAAAGTTCAAGATCTCTCACCCCTGAAACGAAGCCGCCGCCAGGAAGCAGCCGAAGCATAGGTGTCTTGACACTTATCGTGCAAACACGTAGAGTTACCGCATGCCATCCGACCTGCTCAGCGACATCAAACAGGCCAAGCCCTTCAGCAGCCTCGAGGAAGAAGCATGTCTCAACCTCGCACGCACCTCGTCCGAACTGGCCGACGGCCTGGAGCTTCTGCTCAGGGAGCACGGCATCAGCTCGGCACAGTACAACGTGCTCAGAATCCTCCGCGGCGCCGGTGCAGCCGGACTCTGCCGTAACGAGATCCGCGATCGTTTGGTTGCCCGCATGCCCGACGTCACGCGACTGCTCGACCGCCTGGAAACTATCGGCTTTGTTCGACGCCAACGCGACACTGTAGACCGGCGGCAGGTTGAGACCTTTATCACCGACGCGGGCATCGGGCTGCTGGCCAAACTGGACGAACCGGTCGAATCCACCCACCGCCGGCAGCTTCAACACCTCACCACCGATGACCTTCGCGCCTTGATCGACCTCACGACGCGAGCGCGCCGGGCTTCCTGAACGAGGCGCGAAAACACGCAAGCCGTCTGCCCTAAGCGTGCTACAACACTGAACGCTGGGCCCGTGCAATGAAGCATCGCGCCACCGGCGACGCATCAACGACTCATCTCTACGCCACGCACGAATCAAACTTACGGACAGGCCGCCTCGATTCCGTCGACACGCGCCACCATTTAGAACATGGAGCTCCAATGGATACCGGCCTGAATGACATATTCGGCGACACTGCCACTGCACAACCAGCCACCGCCGACAGCTACGGAATCCGTCCGTCCGCATATCGCCTTCCTGATGCCACCCGCATCCGATCGGTGACGCTGCAGGTCAGCGAGCTCGCGCGCTCACGCGATTTCTACGAAAACACACTTGGTTTCCGGCCGATTACGGTCGGTCTTGACCGTGCCTCGCTTGGCGCGCATGGAAATGATGACGTGCTGGTTGAACTGATTGAGAATCGCGCCGGAAAGCGTCGTGCCGCGAAGGGATCGTTGGGTCTGTACCACGTTGCGATTCTGCTGCCGACGCGGGCTGACCTCGGTCGATTCCTGCGGCACCTCGAAGAAGATGGTGTTCGTGCCGGCGCCGGTGATCACTTGGTCAGCGAAGCACTTTACTTGCAGGATCCCGACAACCTGGGCATCGAGGTGTACGCCGACCGACCACGCGAAGGCTGGCGTCGGCGCAACAAGCAACTCGTGATGGCCACCGATCCGGTGGACGTCCAGGGACTCCTCGCCGCCGCCGGCAGTACGCCGTGGTCAGGCATTCCCGACGGAACGAGCATTGGACACGTGCATCTCCACGTCGGCGACATCGACCTCGCCGGCAGCTTCTACTCCGATGGCGTCGGTTTCGACCGCGTCGTCTGGTCGTATCCGGGCGCACTGTTCATGTCCGCCGGCGGCTACCATCATCACCTCGGCACCAATGTGTGGGCCGGCGCCGGCGCGAAGCCGGCCACGCCGGACGACCCGCAATTGCTGGAGTGGGTGCTCGAACTGCCGTCAGAGGCTGATGTGAACGCAGT
>JANMWU010000335.1:0-4524 GCA_031380785.1 Gemmatimonadaceae bacterium | reverse complement strand
GGCGCAGCGGAGCCTTTGTACGATCATGAGTATTTCTCGCAGTCGCCGCATCTCGCGCGCAAGCATCCCGATGCCGTGCCGACCGAGGGCAACCGCCTGGTGCTGCAGCTGCGCGGCCAGAAAAGTGCCGCTGAAATTGCGCTGCTCAACACATCTATCGGCATCACGGTGCGTGCGCACGAAGAAGTGATGCGCATGCTGGCGCCGGGCTGGAACGAGTTCGAAGTGCAGGCGCTGGTGGAATACACCTATCGTCGGAATGGTGCCGATCGACCGGGATTCACGACCATCGCCGGCTCGGGCGACAATGCCACCACGCTGCACTACTGGCGCAACGATCGCGCGATTCAGGCGGGCGAGCTGATGGTGCTGGACATTGGTGCCAGCGGGCGACGTGCTATCGCGCGGCCTGACCGCGCTGGGGTTGATCGAGTCCGCCGCCTGACACGCCGCGCAATCGTGCCATTCTGGCGAAAATTGGCGGCGCGGTGGCGAAGTTCGCCGGCATCGGTGTGCGCATCGAAGACGACTACCTCCTGACTGACGCAGGTCTGGTCTGGTTGTCGAAGTTGCCGCGCGACGCCGCCGAGGTGGAGAAATTGATGCAGGCGCCGCGATCGGCGACGCCAGGTCCGCGCGACGCGGCGCTCGTGGATCAGTACCGGCGCGGAATTCCGTAGCTCGTCTCGACGACGGCATTCGTCGGCAGAGCGTCGCGCAAAGGACTCACAGGCGATACCGTAGCCTGCAGCAATCGACACGCCCGTCACCGCACTATCACGCCCTGCCCGCCCGCCGTGCTCCTGTCCCGCCTTGCGGCCGCGACCCTGCTTTCCGCCGCACTCGCTCCGCTTTCAGCACAATCCGTCACACCACGGAACGCGACGCCACGGGCGGAGCTGATCGTCACCAACGCGCGCATCTACACCGCCGACGATGCGAATCCGATTGCCGAAGCACTGGTGGTGGGTGGCGGCAAGCTGGTGTTCGTGGGCAGCGCTGTCGAGGCAATGGCACTGAAGGGTGCAACGACGACCGTGGTTGATGCCGCGGGTCGCACGATCATCCCGGGCATGACCGACGCGCACGCGCATCTGTACGGCCTCGGCGTGGATCTGCGGCACGTCGATCTGACCGGCACGAAGTCGTACGAGGAAGTGATTGCGCGCGTGGTGGCGCGCGCGGCAACGACGCCGAAGGGGACGCCGGTGATCGGTCGCGGATGGGATCAGAACGACTGGAGCGATACGAAGCTGCCAACCAACACGGCGTTGAGTGCGGCGACGCCGGATCACCCGGTTCTGCTGACCCGGGTGGACGGTCACGCCGTGCTGGCGAACGCCGCCGCCGTACTCAAGTCCGGTGTCTCCGCCGCGACGAAGGACCCGGATGGTGGTCGTATTCTGCGTGATGCGCGCGGCGTACCGACCGGCGTGTTCGTGGACAACGCGCAGAACCTGATGATCCCGGCGGCGAGAGGTGGCGAAGCATTGAATCCGCGCGACGTGCTGAAGAGCGCGGTGCGCGAAGCGAATCGCTGGGGGCTGACCGGAATTCACGAGATGGGAGTGTCACCGTATATCGTCGGCACGTACGAGCAGGCCGCGCAGGCCGGCGAGCTGACGTTGCGCGCCTATGTGCTCATCTCCGGTGACAGCGCCGGAGTGAACTGGGCGATGGCCAAGGGCCCGCGCAGCGCACTGTTCGACGGGCATCTCTGGGTTCGCAGTATCAAGCTGTATGGCGACGGTGCGCTGGGCTCACGCGGCGCGGCGCTGCTCGATCCATACGCCGATGATGCGCCGAACAACGGTCTGCTGGTGATGCAGCCGTCGTGGATCGAGAGTGTCAGCGAACGCGCTCTGCGCAGCGGATGGCAGGTGGCCACGCATGCGATTGGCGACCGTGCCAATCGCCTGGTACTCGACGCCTACGCGGCGGCGCTCAAGGCCGTGCCGACTGCCGATCATCGCTTTCGCATCGAGCATGCGCAGATCATCCATCATGACGACATTCCGCGCTTCGCGTTGCTTGGCGTGATCCCGAGCATGCAGGCCAGCCACCAGACCAGCGACATGTACTGGGCCGGCAACCGGCTGGGAACGGAGCGGCTGCGCGGCGCTTACGCGTGGCGATCGCTGCTTGCGACCGGGGTGATCATCCCGAATGGCAGCGACTTCCCGGTGGAGATGGTGAATCCGCTGATCAGCTTCCACGCCGCAATCTCGCGCCAGGACGCCGATGATTTTCCGGTTGGCGGCTGGTACCCCGAGCAGCGCATGACGCGTGAGGAAGCGTTGCGGTCCATGACCATCTGGCCGGCCAGAGCGTCCTTTCAGGAACAGGTGCTCGGATCCCTGTCGGCCGGAAAGTATGCTGACTTTGTCGTCCTCGATCAGGACATCATGCGCATCGCGCCGGAGCTGGTGTTGCAGACTCGCGTGGTACAGACGTGGGTTGGTGGGGCGAAGGTGTTCGACGGAGCCGGGCGCTGACGCTGTGCTCACGATGATCGGCGGTGTTCCGTCGACCGGACTTTCTTTTGAATTAGTATTCTGACATGCTCAACGACTCATCCATCGCGTTTCTGAAGACTCTGCTCGACACCCCCGGCCCGTCCGGGTATGAGTCGGCACCGGCCAAGGTATGGCGCACCGAAGCAGCGACCTTCACGAAAGTCCGCGCCGATGTGATCGGCAATTCCATCGCCGAAGTGAATGGCAGCGGCGGTCCCACGATTCTGCTCGCGGGCCACATCGACGAAATCGGTGTGATCGTGACGTGGATCGACGACAACGGCTTCGCCTACATCGAAGGAATCGGCGGCTGGGACACGCAGGTGCTGGTGGGCCAGCGCATTCGCTTTCTCGGCCGCGACGGCGAGGTGTACGGCGTGATCGGCAAGAAGCCGATTCACCTGATGAAGCCGGAGGAGCGCGAGAAGGTCACCAAGTTCGCCGACATGTGGGTGGACATCGGCGCGCAGAACAAGGCCGAAGCAAGCGAGCGGCTGTCGGTGGGCGATTGCGGTGTGCTTGATGCGAAGGTGACCGACATGCCGAACAACCGCATCGTGTCGCGCAGCATCGACGACCGGATTGGTGCCTTCGTCGTGCTCGAGGCACTGCGCCGGTATGCCGGGAAGCCAGGTGCGGCACGGGTGGTCGCAGTGGCCACCTGTCAGGAGGAGATCGGCTTTGCGGGCGGCGGGGCGCGGGTCGTGGCACAGACGCTCGCTCCGCAGATGGCCATCGCCGTCGATGTCACATTCGCCACCGACCATCCTGGCATCGAGAAGAAGGAAGTCGGCGACCACAAGCTGGACGGCGGGCCGGTGCTTACGCGCGGCAGTGTGATCAGTCCGGTGGTCTTCCGCTTGCTGCGCGACACGGCGGACTCGCTCGGCATCCCGTATTCACTGCATGCGGCCGGCCGTGCAACCAGCACCGACGCTGACGCCATTCAGCTCGCGCGTGACGGCGTGGCGACCGGGCTGGTCTCGATCCCGAATCGCTACATGCATTCGCCAAGCGAGATGGTGAGCCTGAACGATCTCGATCGCGCCGCGACGCTGATTGCGGAGGCCTGCCGTCGGGTCGACGCCAGCACCGACTTCACCGCGCGATGATGGGCTGATGACCGGCGAGCGCGATGCGCCGGTCATCGCACATCACATGTCACGGGAATGACGTTGCACTGCTGGTCATCGCCGCGATACGCCATCACGCTGCCCGATGGCCATCGCTTTCCAATGGCGAAGTACGCGCGGCTGCGCGACGGCGCGCTGGCAGGGGGCATGGTGGACGCGGCACATTTGCACGAACCGTTGCGTGTGTCGCACGACGACCTGCACCGCGTGCACACCTGCGCCTACGTGGATGGAGTGGAGCACGGGACACTCGAGCCGACGCACCAGCGGCGTATCGGCCTGCCGTGGAGCGAGGCATTTGTGGAGCGCGCGTTCCGCGTGGTGCGCGGCACGATTGAAGCCAGCACGCACGCCATTGCGCACGGCGTTGCGATGAATCTCGCCGGCGGCACACACCACGCCTTTCCGGATCGTGGCGAAGGCTTCTGTGTGTTCAACGATGTTGCGATCGCGATCAGGAAGTTGCAGGCCGAGGGTCGCATCCGCCGCGCCTGCATCGTTGATCTGGATGTGCACCAGGGCAACGGTACCAATGCAGTCTTCGCCGGTGATGATTCGGTGTACACGTTCAACATGCACGGTTCGAAGAATTTTCCGTTCCACAAAGTGCAGGGCAGCCGTGACGAAGAGCTCAGCGATGGGATGGGCGACGAGGAGTATCTGTCGCGGCTCGCTGATGCGTTGCCGGCGGTGCTGCGCGCTGCCCGGCCGGACGTCGTCGTCTACCTCGCTGGCGCTGATCCGCACGAAGGGGATCGGCTGGGGCGATTGAAGCTGACGTTTGAAGGCCTTGCACAGCGCGATGAGTTTGTGTTGCGGACCTGTCGCGAAATCGGGCTGCCGGTCTGCGTCACCATTGCTGGCGGGTACGGGCG
>JANMWU010000312.1:0-2570 GCA_031380785.1 Gemmatimonadaceae bacterium | reverse complement strand
TATCGCGCCTTCTGCGATCGGTATCAGCACGTCGCCCGACTCCGCCAGCACCGATTCGCGTCGATCACCAAAGAGTCGTGCGTTCACGACAGCCGAGGTGTCGAGCTCGCGCGCCGTTCGCATCGACGCACCCACGGCGTTCACATGTGTCCCCGGCCGCAGCCAGCGTCCCTCGAGCACCGGCGTGCGGGCCGATGTGACGGTGCAGACGACATCTGCATCCGACACCGCCTGCTCCACCGTTTCGCACACCGTCACGTGGACGGCGAACTGCTCGCGGGCTCGCGTCGCGAACACTTCCGCGCGGCTGCCGACCGCGGCGCCCGACCTGCTCCACACGCGCACGTGTCTGATGGGACGGACCGAGCACACCGCCTCGAGATGCGGCATCGCCAGCACGCCGGCACCGAGAATCGCGAGCGTGCTCGCGTCGTCGTTGGCGAGATATCGTGTCGCCAGACCGGAGACCGCCGATGTCCGTATCGCGGTGATGCTTGACGCGTCGGCAATTGCCAGCAACGTACCGAATTCGGCGTCGAACAAAAGCACCACACCGATGTGGGCATCAAACGGCGTTGCATCGTTGCCGGGAAAGACGGTGATGATCTTCGCGCCGAGCGAAGCACCCGCACCGGTTCCGAGGATCGCCGGCATGGACGCAAAAGCGTTCGGCGACTCGCCAAGCCGCATCACGGTGCGCAATGGCAGAACGGCGCTCCCCTCCGTCACGTGACGCAATGCGTCGGCCATCACATCGATGCACTCGGCCATGGGCAGGAGTGCGTGCACATCGTGGTCGGTGAGGAGCAGAGTCGTCATTGCGGGAACCTACCGGGCTCGCGGTCCGGCGGTGCAATCGTCCTGGACGGCGGCGTACGTTCCAGTATGTCCGCCAAGCGACCGCACCCCTGGCAGCCGAGCGCCGAGCAGATGGCGCTGTGGCCGGAGATCTCCGGTAACACCATCAACGGTGTTGGCGAAACTCAGGTGCGAAAGCCATCTGCGGTGTACTGGCACGCGCCGGAGTCCACGGCGCACGGCAAGCTGCAGCTCTGGTTTTACGGTCGCATGACGCCGACCGTTTTGCGCGCGCGTGAAGTGCGCGTGCTGGCGATGGAAGAACCAGTGGCGCCTCTTTCGGACACCGCCGTTAAGCACACCGCGGCCGAGTGGACGACGCTGGTGAAGGATGCCGCGCTGTCCGTTGGCGCGGATGCAGTCGGTATCACGCGCATGCAGCCGCAGTGGGTGTATGACAGCTGCGAAGTGACGCAGCAGTGGGCGATCATCGTATGCGTTGCGCACGACTGGGATGAGCTTCGCACCGCGCCGGCCGATACGGCGGCGGCTGAAGTGATTCGGCAGTACGGTCGCGGGATCCGGGTCGCGAAACGACTCGCCGGTTTTCTGCGGGAGCGCGGACACGACGCCTCGCCACATGGCGGACCGCTGGCGATGCCGATGCTGTTATTGCCCGCCGCGATCTCAGCCGGGCTTGGCGAATTGGGCCGGCACGGCTCGCTCATCAATCGCACGCTCGGCTCGAACCTGCGACTCGCCTGCGTGCTCACCGATGTTCCGCTGCTGCCCGATACGCCTGACGATTTCGGCGCCGATGACTTTTGTATCAGGTGTCAGGCGTGCACGAACGCCTGTCCTCCGGAAGCGATCAGCGCTGACAAAAAAGTCGTGCGCGGCGTTGAAAAATTTTACGTCGACTTCGACAAGTGTCTGCCCTACTTCAACGAAACACAGGGCTGTGCGGTGTGCCTCGCGGCATGTCCGTGGAACCTGCCCGGCGTGGCCGACAGTCTGGTGGTGAAGCTTGCCGCGCGTCGCGCGAACAAGGCGCGGGCACTCGCTGCACCAACGCCGAGCTGAAGTCGGCGGCGCTGTCGCGCTCAGCGGTGATCGACGAGGGCCGGTCTGTTGTGCAGAGGAGACAATTACCAACCAGGGAGCGGGCGCTACTTCATGCGCGCCCAGACGAGAGTACGGATCACCGGGGTCCCGTCGCGGAGAGTCGTGCTGAAGCCAATTGTCAGCGTGTCTCCAGCAATAGTAAACCGCCTTTTGATATTTTTCCCGATATCTCCCGGGAACAACGCGCTTTCGAGATGATGGGTAACGACACCTTCCTCGGCGTTAACGGTATACGTGCCGAAGTATGCGTCGTAGCCCAGAATGGTTTGCGAGTTGTCGTCCGTCCCTTTGACTTTCTCAGCCTCCCGGCAGTCGCCGGCGATCATGTCAATCGTCCGCCCCTGGCGGGAGATCTGCGCTGCAACATGTCCGTAGCCATCGTAGATTAAAACCCCCGTGGGCGAGACCGAAAGCCCCGGATCGGGTATGACGCTTCCAGTTGACGACGTTGTCACACGGGAGACAAGACTCCAGCCGCCCACGAGCCTGTCAATTGCGCTGGGCATAGTCCCTATGCTGGCCTTGTCCGCAGCGCCCGCACGTCCCCACAGGAACGCGCTTGCGAACGTCACAAGTCCGGCCGCCAGGAAAACTCTGGTGATTCTGAACATGTTGCACACTCCTTGCCTGGTTGAGGGCGTCGACGG
>JANMWU010000282.1:0-7445 GCA_031380785.1 Gemmatimonadaceae bacterium | reverse complement strand
CCTCGTCGACGATCGGCGTCCGCATGGCCGGCGACCGCGTCGGCGTTGGAGTGCGACGGGTGAGAATCGATTCGCCGTACAGCCCGACGCGCAGTGCATTCGCCATCGCGCTGGCGTCGGGCCACCGCTGTTCGCGGTCTTTTCGGATGGCGCGTTCGATGATCGCAATCACGTCCTGCGGAACGCCGCGTGCCACGAGTGGTTCGAGATCCGGCGGCTCGGTCACGATGCTGGTGAGCAGCAGCCCAACCGTCTTGCCGCGAAACGTCGGCCGTCCGGCCAGCATTTCGTACAACAACAGCCCGGCTGCGTACACGTCGGCGCGATAGTCCACCGATTCGCCGGTCAGCTGCTCCGGCGCCATGTACTGCGGCGTGCCGACGACGGCGCCGGTCTTGGTCAGGCGAACTTCCGTGCGACCGGTGCGTTTCGCGATGCCGAAATCGAGAATCTTCGCCACGCCGTCACTGGTGACGATGATGTTGCCGGGCTTCAGATCCCGATGTACGAGTTGCTGACGATGCGCCGCGGCGAGTCCGTCGCAGATCTGCGCTGACAATTCGATTGCTTCGTTCAGCGCGACCGTCTTGCCGCCCTGCAGCATATCGAGCAGCGTTTCGCCTTCGACGAATTCCATCACGATCAGCGTGCGCCCCGAGTCTTCGACGTAGTCAAAGACATGAACGACATTTGGATGCTGAACGGCGGCCGCAGCGCGCGCCTCGCGCTCGAGGCGCTGGATGGAAATCTCGTTGACGCTTTCCGGCAGCAGTACCTTGACCGCCACGGAACGCTGCAACCGCTCGTCGCTGGCCAGCCACACCTGACCATTCGCACCGGTGCCCAGCAGCCGGCTGAGTCGGAATCGACCGGCGATGAGCTGGAACTGGGTGCCGGTCATGGTTACAACGTCCTCCGTAACACGCCTGGCATCGTGGATGGATTGCGGTGCCGGGAGTATGGTGCGGTACCAGCCTCCGCGCGAGTGCTGGAGAACCGCGATCCGGCGAAACCGCGTCGGCCCTGCCTCACCACGCGTATTCTGCGGCGCGATCGGCTCAGCTGGAGTGGAGACAGCTGCGCGGCGCCGACTTCCCTCGCGCCGTTCCGCTCGCCAGATCTGGCTTGCCGGCCGCAACGGAGCGATTGGTTGGTGAGACGGCCAAGGAGGTCAGAATGACAGACGCACGGCCAGCGCGCACGGTGGTGCCGATCGGAGACATCCACGCCGCGCGCGAGCGATTGCGAGGTGTCGTCACACGCACGCCACTCATTCGGCTGAATGTCGACCACGCACCGTGCGAGATCTACCTCAAGCTCGAAAATCTGCAGCCGATCGGCTCCTTCAAGTTGCGCGGTGCGGCAAACGCCATGCTGCAGGCAACGCCATCCGAATTGTCGAACGGCGTCTACACCGCCAGTGCCGGCAACATGGCCCAGGGCGTGGCCTGGAGCGCCAGGCGCATGGGTGTTCCCTGCACTGCAATCGTTCCTGATCACGCCCCAGACACCAAGCTTGGCGCCATTGAGCGACTCGGTGGACGCATCGTGAAGGTGCCGTTCGATGCGTGGTGGCAGATTCTCATAACGCACGAATATCCGGGCATGGAGGGACTCTTCATCCATCCCGTCTCGAATCCCGCCGTGATGGCTGGCAACGGCACCATCGGGCTCGAGATACTTGAGGATCTGCCCGACGTGAGTGCGGTCGTAGTGCCGTATGGCGGAGGCGGGCTCTCATGCGGGATCGCGTCAGCACTGCGGGCGCTGGCACCGTCGGTGCCCGTGTACGCCTGCGAAGTCGACACCGCGGCACCCCTGGCGCCGTCACTCGCGGCGCATTCAATACAGACTGTTCCTTATTCTCCCAGTTTCGTGGATGGCATTGGCGGCAAGAGTGTGCTTACCGAGATGTGGCCGCTGGCGCAGGAGCTGCTGCGCGAGTCGCTGGTCGTATCGCTCGCGGAGGTAGCGGCCGCGGTCCGGCTGCTCGCGGAGCGGAACCGGGTGATTGCCGAAGGTGCCGGCGCGGCGGCAACCGCAGCGGCACTCACAGGCCGGGCAGGCCCGGGCCCGGTCGTTTGCATTGTGTCGGGCGGTAACATCGATGCGGGCAAACTTGGGCTGATCCTTGCTGGCGGCGTCCCGTGACCGCTGGACCACTCATCGGGCGCAGGCGAGCCGACGCTCACGAATTCGCCTCATTCTCGCGCTATGGAATGCCGCCAATCGCGGCGCTTCATACCGCAACAGCAAACGCGGCCGAGACGCTCGGAAAGTCGGATCGCGGTGTGATCGCCGTCGGCAAGCTGCCGGTCTTCCTGGTGAAGTTCATAACCTCCGCCGCGCTGATCGCGAGTGTGTACAGCCTGAGCGCCTTCACAGCCACCGTTCCGAGAGGCGTCGATCGATATTCCGCGGCAATTACGCCGCGTGATACCGGCATTGTGCCGATAAAACCGGAAACGGTGACGTTCAGCAGCGGTGCGCTGACACTGCACGGCATCGTGTATCGGCCGACAGGCACAGGGCCGTTCACCGCCATTCTGTTCAACCACGGCAGCGGCACCGACTACACGCCGGAGGTCCGAGCGGTTGGAGCGGTGTACGCATCGCTTGGCTACGTGTTCTTTGCGCCGTCGCGGCGCGGGCAGTGGCTATCTGCGTCGGCTGGCCGCTACATCCTCGACTCGCTCGATGCGACTGAGAAAGTGCGAGGGAAACCGGCCCGGGATACACTGCTTGTCGCGCTGATGCAGGGACCGCAACTCGACGATGTCGCGGCCGCGCTGACATGGCTGAAGTCGCAGAAGTTCGTGAACCCGAATCGCGTCGTGATCGCCGGCAACTCGTTCGGCGGTATCGTGACGGTTCTCGCCAGCGCGCGACTCGAAGGTTTGTACGCGGCGCTGGATTTCGCCGGTGCCGCGCAGACGTGGGCAAGTGCCCCGCTGCTCCAGGCGGCCATGACCGATGCGGCGACGCACGCGCGCATTCCTATTTTCTTCGGCCAGGCAGAGAACGATTACGATCTCACGCCAAGCAAGGCGTTGTCCGCGCAGATGACGGCCGCGCAGCGGCCGTCGGTGATGAAGATCTTCCCGCCATTCGGCAGCTCGACGCCGGAAGGCCACAGCTTCGGCTACTTCGGTGGAGCGATCTGGGGGCCGGCGGTGGCGGCGTTTCTGGCGTCGCCGCCGCGAACCTGAGAGTACGTTTCAAGAGGTCAGAGATCTTGAAATTCACCGCCATACAGGACCGGACATGAAGCGGTTTCACTCGAGCATCGCATGTGCCGTCGCGGCCAGCGCGTTCCTGCAGACGTCGGCGCTCGCACAGCCACCTGCGGCGACGCCTCCCGCCGCCGTCACACTCACGCGCCTCGATTGCGGCACCAGCCCGACACCGTCCGACGTCGGGCGATTCAATGACGCATTCGCGTTCAACGGCCTCAAGGTTCAACTCGCAATCAGCTGCTATCTGATCAGGCATGGTGACGACTACATGATCTGGGATGCAGGCAATCCGGTCGGCACCGCCGCGAATGCGCCGAAGACGAGCCTCGTCGATCTGCTGGCGCAGCTCAAGGTGACGCCGGCGCAGGTTCGCTATGTCGGCATCAGTCACTACCACGGTGATCACACCGGACAGGTGAGCTCCTTCCCGCAGGCAACGCTTTTGATCGGCAAAGGCGACTGGGATGTGCTGAGCGATCCAAAGGCTGGTCCCGGTATTCAGACGGCCCCGTTCGCGAGCTGGATCAGCGGCAGCAGCAAGGTTGAACCGCAGCCGGCGGACAAGGACGTCTTCGGTGATGGTTCAGTCATCCTGCTCAACATGCCGGGACACACGCCCGGACATCACAGCCTGCTGGTGCGTCTGAAGGACATGGGACCGGTGCTGATCTCCGGCGATCTGACGCACTTTCAGGAGAATTATGATCTGAGTGGCGTGCCGACGCTCAACACCGATCGCGCCGCATCACTTGCGTCCATCGATCGCTTCAGGAAGATCGCGACCAATCTGAAGGCGACCGTGATCATTCAGCACGACGCGCGGCATGTGAGCAGGCTTCCGGCATTTCCTGCCGCGGCGCACTAGTTGACTGTAAATGCGTTCGGGCGCCGATCTCCCTTCGCGATCTGTGTGAACGACGTCGCCGCAATGGGCGGCGATCGGGCCCGGTCACGCGCTCGGCGAAATTGCATCGCTGGCGCGGGAGCACATTCACTGAGCGCAACTGTTCGCGAGCCGGATGCGCCCGCAGTGCAGTTCGCTCCGGCGCTGGTGTCAGCCCTGCAGATACCTGTTCGGTACGTTGCGGATCATCGGCGCGACGTTATCACGGCGTTCGCAGAGACAGGCGATGTTTGAATAGATCTCCGCTTCGCTGCGCTGGAATTGCCGGAGCAATCCGAACTGCGTGTACGAGATCGGCGTCACATCGTACAACACCGTTTCCCATGCGAAGCCGTCGCCCCACACGAGCCCCTTGAGCCGGATCGTGAGGTTCGCGCCGTTTTCCGCCAGCAGCTCCATCATCGGCCTGGCAAAATTGTGATGGCTGTTGACGGTGTGAAACAGCGGTGTATGTCCGCCGAGTCCTTCCCGATCGACTGAAGCACGCCGATTCACGTCGGCACCGGCCCGGAGCAGGACTCGCGCGCACTTCACGCGATTGTATTCGGCGCACACATGCAGCAGCGACGCACCTCTGAGCGGCGTGAATGCGCACGGCATGTTGAGTTTTCCGGTCGCCAGCGCTGCGTTGGCCGTGAGCAGCCTGCGCAATGCGCCTGCATCGTCAAGCAGGACTGCCTGAAGCGCCGGATTGCTGATTGTCGCGCCAGCATCGAGCAGCACCCGGAGACACTCGTCGAATGCTGGAGAGCGCAGGTACATCCCGATCAGGCAGTCGACGGGCAGCTTGCCCTTGATGCGTCTGCGCGGATCAACACCGGCGGCGAGCAGACCCCGGATTTCGTCGGGACGATGACCTTCGAATGCGGCGAGCAGTTCTGCAGTCTGAGACAGGACGTGGTGCATGATCGGTGACGCGACGGGCTGCGCAGCGTGATTGCAGCAGTGTGTCGCCGCGACACGCTCGGCGCAAATGCTTGACAGCCGCTGTACCGAACCGGACCTTCTGGCTCCCGCACTCCCGCGAGTGGAGGCGCGGAAGCGTGCGCTTCTCAAACAGGATGGCGAGTCATGGGCAACAACGCGATGGTCAAGTCCGCGCTGACCGGTGCCGTGCTTCAGACATTGATGGTCGGGCTCGGACACCTGATGCCGGCGGTCGGAAAGATCCCGAACTTCTATGCGCTATGTGGAACGCTGCTGGCGGCCGTCGCCGGCGCGCTGTTCGCGAAGTGGTCGCCGGCGACGCAGACGGGAGCGATCGCGACCGGTGGTGCGATCGTTGGGGGAAGCAGCAGCATTCTGGGTGGGATCATTGCCGTGGCGACCGGGCAGTGGCCGGGATTCGCGGTGGTGCAGCTGGCGTTTCCGGCGCTTTCGGGCGCGATTGGCGGCGCGATTGGCGCGATGCTGGGGCGGATGCTGCCGAAATCGAGCGCGGCGTAGCTCTCGGGCGGATCAAGGGGTCAGAGTTCTTGATCGTTTCAAGGGGTCAGAGATCTTGATCGGATCAAGATCTCTGACCCCTTGAAACGAAGCCTTCTCGCGCAACACACCAGCACATGCAATACCGCCGCATGATCATGGAAGTCGAGTCCCCCGAGGAACTCGGCTACAGCCACATCCGCAACAACCTCTCGGAAAGCTCCATCGCCGACCGCGTGCTCGGCGAATTCACCGTCGATCTCTCGGGCCTCACGCTGCTGTACGGAGTGCATCGCGGCGACCCGAAGCTGCGCGAATTGATCGCAGCCCAGGCCGACAGTGACACCATTTCAGCGCACGACGTACTCGTCTCGGCCGGAGCGGCGGGCGGACTGTTCATCATCGCCACGTCGCTTCTCGAATCAAAATCGCACCTGGTGGTAGTGCGACCGAACTACGCCACCAACCTCGAGACTCCACGCGCCATTGGTTGCGACATCAGCTGTATCGATGTGTCATTCGACGACGGGTTCCGCCTCGATCTGAGCGCCGTCGAGCGTGCGATCACTCCCGCGACACGGCTGATCAGCGTCACCACGCCGCACAATCCGACCGGCACCGTGTTGGCCTGGTCGGAACTTGTGGCGCTCGATCAGATCGCCGAACGACATGGCTGTCACCTGCTGGTGGACGAGACGTATCGCGATCTTACGCATGAGCATCCGTACGCGAGCGCCGCCAGTATCAGCCCGCGTGTGATCGCGGTCTCCTCGTTGTCGAAAGCATTTGGCACGCCCGGATTGCGACTCGGCTGGATCATCTGTCGCGATCAGGCGCTGCTGATGCGCTTCCTCGCCGCCAAAGAACAGATCGGAATCTGCGGCAGCGTTGTCGACGAAGCACTCGGTGCGGCCGTACTTGCGGTACGCACGCGATTCCTCGCCGTCAGCAGGCCGCAAAATCTTTTAAAGCTGCAGATCGTTCGCGACTGGATTGCGAAAGAGCCGCTGATGGAGTGGATTGCACCGGCCGGCGGCGTGGTCTGTTTCCCACGGATGAAAGCGTCGGCGGCCGTTGATGTTGATGGGTTTTATGCGTCGCTGCTGGCCACTCATGGCACGTACGTTGGACCCGGTCACTGGTTCGAGATGCCAAAGACGTACATGCGCATTGGTTTCGGGTGGCCCGGCGAGCAGGAGCTGCGCGATGGTCTGGCCGGAATATCCGCGGCGCTGCGTGACTAGTGGCCTGTAACCGCCGATCGTATCCCTGGCGACGGCAGCAACGGTCCGTCGCTTGCTCTTTTTCTTCGTGACACTTGATGCCCGACTCTGCACCGCGTCCATGGATTCTCGCTGAACTCGATTACGCCACCGTCAAACAGTCCGACGTTCAGGTCGCCGTTCTGCCACTCGGTGCCACCGAGCCGCATAATCTGCACCTGCCGTACGGCACCGACGTGTTCGAAGCGACCATCATCGGCGAGTATCTCTGCAGGGCGGCGTTCGAGCGCGGCGCGAAAGTCGTGCTGCTCCCGACAATCCCCTTCGGTGTTGAGACAAACATGCGCCGCCTGCCGCTCGCCATCAATGTCAATCCGGCGACGCTGAACCAGTTCGTCAGCGATGTCGTACACTCGCTGCGGAATTCGGGCATTCAGAAGATCGTGCTGCTGAACGGTCACGGTGGCAATGAATTCAAGTCACTCCTTCGGCAGCTCGCCGGCGAAGACATTCAGGTTTTTCTGATCGATTGGTTTCGCGTCCTGAACGACGTGTATTCCACGATCTTCACGCACCCGGAAGATCACGCAGGAGAGATGGAGACTTCGTTCGCCCTTGAATTTTTTCCGCACCTCGTGCGCCACAACGCCGACGGTT
>JANMWU010000266.1:0-3612 GCA_031380785.1 Gemmatimonadaceae bacterium | reverse complement strand
GATCGTGTCACCGCCTCCCACGCGGTGAGGTCGGCGGGTTTTTTGAGCGCACGCTCTATTTCGATGCGATAAACCTGTGCGTCGAGATTCGCCGCCACTTCCAGCACGAGGTCTTCCTGCAAGGCGGCGAGTTCGGACAAGGGGCGCTCGAATCTTTGCGTCCACAAGATCGTGCCGCTCGCGGCTTCGACCAGTTGTGCGGTCACGCGAAGGGTGACGCCGGCGCGCCGCACATTGCCTTCGAGCAGATAGCGCACGCCCAATTGCCGAGCCATCGCTTCCAGATCAGGGACTGCGCCGGTGCGGAAACGCGCGGTCGCTGAACTGGCGACCACATGGAGATTGACGCCCTGCGACAGCGCCTCGATCACGTCCTCCACCATGCCGATGGCGAACACGTCATCTTCGGGCAAGCCTGAGCGGTTAGTGAAGGGCAGCACCGCCAACGACGGTGCATCGCCTCTCTCTCCGGGTTTGGCAGGAGGAGGCGCTACGTCTTGGACGACCGGCGCAGGTTGCGCTGGCACCGCATCCTTCTCGACAAAGCGCTTCACGTCCGAGAGAAACGCGAGCCACGCTTTGTCGTCCGCCGCGCCTTGCCAATGGGCGAGTTCCGCCGTTTGCGTGAGTTCAAACATGATGGGCCGCTCGCATGGCTCGATCATCACTGGCACGAGCGTCTTATTGCGGTCGGCGACGGTGGCTTCGGCGCGCACCCAGCGCGAGACGACGGATTTTTTTGACCAGAGCACCACGACGGCCTTGGCCCCGCGCAGTGCCGCCTCGGTCACTTCGTCATACGCTTCGCCCGAGCGCAGCGTCGCGTCCCACCAGACCTTGAAGCCCTCGCGCTCGAATGCCTCGGCGAAGCGTCGCGCCGTCACATGGTCTTCGCGGTTGTAGGAGAGAAAGATGTCGGGGGTGGTCATGGCACCTGACCTTCCACCTTCAGCGCGTCCCTCAATCGGGCGAGACCGGCTGACAGCTCAGCGCTGATGGTGCGATCTGCGGAATAGTCATTGAAGTACACGACATAGTGGTCCAGCCGGATAGCGGGATTGAGGTTCTCAAGGCGAGCGAACTGGAGCTTGGCTTCGTCGTCCCTTCCCAGATTCATCAAGGCGACTACTCGGCACATGCCATCAAATTCCGACGGCGGATTGATCAATACGTCGGCGACCCGGGCATAGTTGCCGCGGCACAGCTCCGCATAGCCAATAAAAACTGGGGTCCAAAGCGCGCCCCACTCATCATTAGGAAACGCGCTTTCGCACTCCCGAATGAGCGCAAGTCCCTCTTCCATGCGCCCAGCCCGGGCATAGGCTACTCCAGCCACACCCAACGCGAAGGGCCAAGTCAGGAAAATGTCAGGCTGGCGCGAAATCGATCTCTCATAAAGCTCGACTGCACGTTCCGCTGCGCCAGCCGCGCAATAGGCCGCTTGCGCCGGCCACAGAGCTTCACCATTGTCAAAGCCGAGTCGGACAGTTTCGTCTGCCTCACGAATGGCTTCAGCGCGTTCAAGCACGATATCGCCCGACCAGCCGCTCGCCGCTCGCCAAGCCAGAAGATTGGCGAGCCAGCCGTGGGCCAGAGCATAGTTCGGGTCGAATTCGAGAGCCTTCCGCAAATCAAGCACACCCTGATGCAGCGTTTCAGGGCGCCAGTCCCAACAGACAGACATGGCGCGCCGCGTAAGCTCCCACGCCTGCAAGCTGTCCGGATGCTCCCGCAAGGCGCGAACGGCCTCAACTCTTGTGATGACGCCTCCGACAGCGACAACTACCCCTTTGGCGATCTCATCCTGAATTGCGAAAATGTCTTCGGCAGTCCGGTCGAACCTCTGCGACCATTTTTGCTGATTGTCTCCGATGTCGATGAGTTCGACGGACACGCGCAGCTTGTCGCCGCTTCGCCGCACACTCCCGGTCACAGCATAACGACACGACAGGTCTCTTGCGACCTGAACCGCGTTGTCGTCCGGCCCAAGCGTGCGGCGCACGGAGGTGCGCGGCGTGACGCTCAATCCTTTCACCGACGTCAACAATGTCGTGACATCGTCCGTAAGTCCCTCGGCGGTCACCTGTTCAATCTCGTCGCTCGCCCGCGCGCGAAATGGCAGGACCACGATCCGCGAGCCGTCGGAAGTAACGACAGGCTGAACCGGATTCGGTCTTGCGGAAGGCAATTCCAACAGCGCAGTCGCCGCAGCCTCCCGCCCCACAAAGCCACGCACATCGCCGAGGAACGCCTGCCACGCCGCATCCCCAGCATCCCCCGTCCAGTGCGACAATTCCGCCGTTTGGGTCAGTTCAAACATGATCGGGCGTTCGCACGGTTCGATGGTGACGGGCACGAGTGTTTTGCACCGATCCGCAATCGTCGCCTCCGCCCGCACCCAGCGCGAGACCACCGAGCGGGGGGACCACAGTACCACCACCGCTTTCGCCCCGCGCAGCGCCGCCTCGGTCACCTCGTCATACGCTTCACCCGAGCGTAGCGTTGCATCCCATCAGACGCTGAAGCCCTGCGCGGTGAATGCTTCGGCGAAGCGCCGCGCCGTGACGTGATCTTCGCGGTTGTAGGAGAGGAAGATATCGGGCCTGGCGTTCATGCGGCGGGCTCCGTCGCGGCCCAGGCCATGCGGAGGTGTTTGAGCAATTCCTCCAGTGCCGGGGTGCGGCTGTTCAATCGGCGCATGCGCAATTCCCATAGCCAGAACGGAATCTGCGGCTCGGCCTCGCGCGCACGCGCCATTGCATCGCGCGCCTCTTCTGCGCGGCCATCGTGGCTGCACAGCATGGCCTTCCAGACAAGAACAATGCCAAAATTCGGATTCAGTTCGAGCGATTGGTCAAAAAGCGCAATCGCATCATTGCAGCGCCCGGCGCGAAGATGCGCGCTCCCCTGCCACATGAGTGCGACGTAGCGAATATGGGAGCCGGACGACGGTCGGGCCACGACGTCGAGATGATCCAGGGCCTCATCGGATCGATTGAGCACACAACAGGCGATACCCCAAACAAAGTGTGCATAAGTGTAGCTGGGGCTGAGTTGGACGGCGCGCTCGGCATGGCGACGCCCGTCCTCCGGCTGACCGAGAAAGATTAGTCCCTCCGCCACATGGGCGAGGATCGCGGCGTTATTGGGATCAAGCGCAAGGGCACGATCGGCATAACCTCGGATGCGACGGACTTCAGTTGCATCTTCCGGGTTCGATAGCGCGTAAAGAACGGCAGCGGTGTGGGCGAGCACGGCTTGGGCAATCCCGTAGTCCGGCGCGATGGCCACGGCGCGCTGGGCCTCCTCGACCGTGCGCAGGAGGCTTTCGCTGTCTGCGCGGCGATAAAAGGACAAGGATCGCGTCACCGCCTCCCATGCCGTCAGATCGGCGGGTTTCTTGAGCGCGCGCTCCATTTCGATCTGAAACACCTGGGCGTCCAGATGCGTCGCCATGTTCACTACGAGCTCTTCTTGCAGGGCGGCGAGTTCGGTCAGCGGGCGCTCGAACTTCTGTGTCCACAAAATCGCGCCGCTTGCGGCTTCGACCAACTGCGACGTGACGCGAAGCACTGCGCCAACACGGCGCACATTGCCTTCGAGCAGATAGCG